>NZ_JAPZQM010000256.1:0-16227 GCF_027530565.1 Microcystis sp. LE19-10.1B
TAGGGTCTGCTGAAAAAGTTTTTCCTGGGGGTAGGAGTCAGTAGCCGGTCGTCAGTAGCCAGTCGTTTCAGGCTTTGTTGCCCTTGTTTTGTGTACCAAGCGATGTACTACAAGAAGGATAATGCAAGGTTTTTGAAAGTCCCAATCCTATTTTCGCAGCATGAACATCGGACTTTAACAGGTCAAAAGCCTTATTTTAAAAGGGTTTTACCATTATTAAGCAAGCCCTAGTTAGGGTATGCCGAATAAATCTAAAAACCTTATCCAACAAGGTTTTTAGATTTTTTTTACCTCAAAAAGTGCCGACCCTTGCAGTAATCGGCGGGAAAATTCCGGGACTTTTTCCCTGAAAATTAGGTAATTGACCCCCTCAAAATTGGTAAAACCCTACACCCTGCCGCCAGGAAAAACTTTTTGCCGCAAACCCTAATTAGTTAATACCAATAACTAGAACTTTGTTGGGGTTCAGGGGCAAAAGCTAACCAGTAGGGGAATTGTAAAAGAGCGAAATTGAGCCGTTCTTCGGTATCATCGATGATAATGAGCGGTGAATATTTATCCTCAATTAAACGTTCCGCTTTTTGAATTAAAGCTTCGGGAGACTCAAAGAGAACGATGCCGCGGTCTGGTCCAAAATCGGCGCGGGAAATGCCGAGACAATCTTGGAGACCGCGCCGCCATTCGCCTAAACGTTCGGGACTATTAGCCAGAACGAGAGAACGGAAGCGATCGCCCTGTAATTCCGCCATAATCGAGATAATTGCCGAAGCGACCAGAATATTCTGGAGACGGCTGCCCATACCGCGAACAGTACCCCGGCCCCCCTGTTTAAAGAACCACTGTTGCACCCGTTCGGCGTGAATTGGTTCAAAAGTGCGCCGTAATTGCCAAGGCGGACCGTAATAGTCAGGACGACTGCGATAACGGTCTAAAAGAGTTTGGATGCGCTGATTTTGCTCAGAAAAGCCCTGTCTGGGGGTAGATTGTCCCACCGGTTCCGATTCATAACCCGAACGGTTAGAGCGACGGGGTTCTTGCCAATTATCCCGGCCCTGGTTACTGCTACGGGAGGGACGGGGACTTTCTTCGCGATCATCCCGGCCTTGACTGCCACGGGATGGACGGGGGTTTTCCTCCCGTTCGGTCCGCAGGGGAGGTTCCACGGGTCGGGGGGATTTTTCGGGGGTCTCAAAACGGGGTAATTCCAACTGTTCGGCAGCCGCGGCCAAATCCTGTAAACTGCCCACCAGATAGTCTTTAAATCCCTGAACCCGCACGGCCATATCCTGGGAGACTCCGGCGAAATTACTCCGCATTTCCTGCCGAATCCGCTCACGACGGCGTTCTAACTGTTCGATCGCCACTTCTAACGCCTGTTTGCGTTGTTCTAGGTCTTTTACGCCTTCCTTGAGCATTCTTTCGATTTGAGCTTTGATATCTCCTAGTTCCTCGGCGATCAAGCGTTCTCTTTCCGCTTTTAATGCCGAGATTTCTGCCTCTAGGCTCTGTTTTTGCCGTTCTAGAGCCTCGATTTCTGCCCGCAGGGGTTGCGCCTGCGCTGTGGGAACTAATTCGCCTTCGGGGGCGATTGCCGATGGCAGCGGATTCTCTACTGGGCGATCGTTCCAGAGATCATCAAAACTAAATTCTTCGACAGATTCATTGGGTAAGTCTGTCATTTTGTCAAGGGGTAAAACATTAAAATCTTCTGAATTCATCGGCTTTAGAAATGCAGAGCGAACAGAGGGCCAAGGCAGGCAATTAAGTAAGTGGTTCTAATTAATAGACGATATATCTTGCCTTCGATCCCCCCTGCCCCCCTTAATAAGGGGGGTGCCGATAGGCGGGGGGATCCCCCCTGCCCCCCTTAATAAGGGGGGTGCCGATAGGCGGGGGGATCTGACAATTTTTAACACCTACCTACTTAAGACGCTATTAATTGCTAGATTTTATTTTAACTCAATCTTAGTTCGCTTCTGAGTCGATCGCTGGCGATGCTGCTAAAGGATAGTATTTTTCGAGGCACAGTCTCAGGGTTGCGCTGTCAAAGATAATGGGCAAAAAATGAATGCTGTTAATTTCTTTGAAATAAAATAGGATCGGGACTTTATTCCAGAAAATCCGCCAATTTTGCCATTCTTGGTAGGGAAAGGAGCGAATTTGTTGCCCAGATAGATAGACATCTAAGGAGGTGGGGGTAAACTGGAGACGAATGCGGGTAGTCTGGAACATCAAGAATAGCCCTAACAGGGAGAAAATTATGCCCAGCCAGACCTGTAAAAAGAGTAAAGGCAGCGATAAAATTACCAAAAACAGGGGAATTCGATAGTTAGGAGCCAGTTCGATCGTTCCTGTTACTTCTTGCGGGGAAATAGTTTTCATCGGTGTCCCTATCGGCAGTCAGCCAAAATATCTTCGCTTCTAGTTTATCGCATTGTTTTTCGAGAGGCGATCGAAATAATCGAGACTCGAGCGGGGATGATCTGGTGGTGTCATGGCATCATAGAAGGAGACTTTACCCCCATAGGCACGCCGGAGATTAAAATCAGTTAAGACCTTAGACCGTTGATCGGCGAGGATCAATTCTTTATTTAAGAGGATTAAATCAGCAAAATGGGTGATAGATTCGCCTAAATCATGGTTAACCACCAGGACAATTTTATTTTTTTGGGCTAACTCACCAAAGATATTAAAAAGAACCCCCTCGGTTTTTTGATCTACCCCAACGAAAGGTTCATCAAAACAGAAAATCTCCGCTTCTTGGGCCAAAGATCTGGCTAAAAAGACTCTTTGCTGTTGTCCTCCCGACAGCTGACCGAGGGGACGATGGCGTAAATCAGCCATTTCCACCCGTTCTAGGGCATTTAAAGCCTGTTGACGACTAATATGGGAAAAAGGACGAAACCAACCGGTTTTTCTGACTCTCCCCATCATTACCACATCCCAAGCGGTGACGGGATAGGTCCAGTCGATTTGAGATCTTTGGGGAACATAAGCGACTTTATCCAGTTGTTGCTGTAGAGATTGCCCTTGATAGTTAACGGTTCCCTGTTGTACGGGAATTAATCCTAGCATGGCTTTGATCAGGGTACTTTTACCCGCGCCGTTGGGACCGATAATACCGGTTAATCGTCCGGGATAAATTTTCAGGGTGATATCCCGTAGGGCTTCCACGCCGCGATAATATACTCCTAGATGACTAACTGTAATTGTCCTTTGCATAGTTGTTACCCCGAGTCTCCATTTCTAGCATAACTAAAAATGAGACAATTATGAAGCAACCATGAAAAGATTATGAAAGATAGCTAGGGTGAGATTAATCGCCACTCAGTAAAGCTTCCACGAATTCGTAACTGGAAAAGGGCCGCAGATCCTCGATTCCTTCCCCAGCACCAACAAAGCGAATCGGTAGGTTAAGCTGACGCGCTACGGCAAGGGCGACACCTCCTTTAGCTGTACCATCGATTTTAGTCAGGATCACGCCGCTTAATTGGGCAGCTTCCGAGAAAACCTCGGCCTGTCGCAGCCCGTTTTGTCCTAAAGTGGCATCGAGAACTAGAAGGGATTCCACCACGGCACTCTCGGCTTTTTTGTCGATAATGCGGCGAATTTTGCTTAATTCTGCCATTAAGTTCTTTTTATTCTGCAATCTTCCCGCCGTATCCACTAAGAGTAATTCTACCTCCCTGGATTTAGCGGCTTCGATGCCATCGTACACCACGGCGGCCGGGTCGGTATTTTTGCCCGGGTTGGCAATTACTTCGACTTGCGATCGCTCTCCCCAAACTTTCACCTGTTCCACGGCAGCAGCGCGAAAGGTGTCGGCAGCGGCGATTATACAGCTATAGCCAGATTGTTTAGATAAATGGGCTAATTTGCCGATAGTCGTCGTTTTACCGACTCCGTTAACTCCTGTGAGCATCCAGATATTTAATTTGCCTTTTTCTGGCTCAAAACCGGGGTTGCTATAATTGGCTAAAGGTGAATCTAAAATCTCGCGGATAATTTCTTTGAGATATTCGATCGCTTTTTCGGGAGGCAAAGCTTCCTGTTTTAGCTTATTTTGGAGGGTAGTGATAATATAATCGGTGGCATCTACCCCCACATCGGCCTGAAGCAATAAAGCTTCGATTTCCTCCACCGCATCTTGATTGAGGGGACCCTGACCGACCACGGCCTTAAGCTGATTGACCAAGCTGCGGCGCGTTTTGCCTAAACCCTGACGCAATTTTTTTAACCAAGTGATTTCTTCTTCCGAAACGTCCTCTGCTTGTCGTCCCTGATTGGCTAAAACTTTGGCGGACCAGATAAAGTCCTCATCTGGTTCTGTGGGGGTTTCGATGGCGGTTTCTTTGAGAATTTCGAGGCGATCAGATTTTTTCAGCCATGCGGGGGTATTATCCTCGGTTTCTTCTTCTTTAACCGGTTCTTCCTCTTGCAGAGGTTCGGTTTCAGCAATAGATGTTTCAGAGGGTTCGCTCACGACGGCCTCGGCCGTGGCTTTTTTCTCTTGAATATTTTTAAAGGCTTTTTTAGCCCAATCTAAATACTCTTCCTGACTGGTTGTCTCGCTAGTCGTCGGGGTTGCCTCGCTGGGGGTTTCCTCTACGGGTGCGGGGGGTGTTTGTTCTTGTTCGGGTTGGACTTTCTGACGACGGAACCAGTTAAACATAGGAGAAACTAAACATAAAACTATTTATCTAGTTTATTTTAACCTTTGGGGTGAGCAATTTTGATAGTTAGATTTTTAATTGTGGATTTCTCAGCATTTTTTGCCAGAGATTAAGCAAAAAATATGATCCGAGCCACTCAATTGATAACCTTGCTCAAGGATAACTTTGTCTCTTTTTAGAGAAATGCTGTATCCTAGAAAATAGAAGAGGAAGGAGAGTCAAAAATGTTAAGGACTACCGAAACTAAATATTATACTCCCGAAGAATATCTAGCTCTGGAGGAAACATCCGAAGATAAAAATGAATATCGTCAAGGAGAAATTATCCCAATGGTAGGAGCCACCACTAATCACAATCAGATTTGTCTAAATTTTTGCCGTAATTTTCCCTTAAATATCAATAATCAAGATTATTATACCTACATGGAAACGGTGCGTTTATGGCTGTCAGATTATAGTATTTACACCTATCCCGATGTGATGGTGATTAAAGGTCAACCTCTCTATCAAGGGAATAGTCAATCTAACGTGATCAATCCTTTAATTATTGTCGAAGTTCTCTCTAATTCTACCCAAGCTTATGACCGAGGGGATAAGTTTAAATTCTATCGTTCTCTGCCAACTTTTCAGGAATATATTCTGATCGAACAATCTAGTTATAGTGTGGAACGTTACTATAAACAAAAGGATGATCAATGGTTAATTGATTTCGTCACGGGGGAAAATGCGGTTTTACAATTGGTGTCGGTGGATTGGCAGATTTCTTTTCAAGATTTATATCAAAGAGTAAATTTCGACCTAGCAGAAACCTAAAATAGACCTCTTGCAAAAATCAAAAATCTTCCTTTAGGTGAGGAGTCAGGAGCCAGTAGTCAGTAGTCAGGAGAATTAAGAATGAGCATTAATCAATTAAATGCTCTATTTGGTTATTTTATGCAATTTTATGCTTATTTTTCTCATTTTTGCCCTCTCAAAAATTAATTATGCAAGAACTCTAATTAAGAGAAAGGTGAAAAAGAGTCGCTATCAAGAAACTCATCATTTAATTAGCTTGGCAATAAATAGCTAATCTTTTTTGGTATAATAGACGGACTACTATTGTTAAATCTATGGACGCTCTAGATTTTTCCGATCAACTACAATGGACCGCAGAAGCAAAAGCAAAACTAAAAAATATTCCCTATTTTGTTCGTTCCCAAGCGCGTCAAAGGATAGAAGAATTAGCTCGTCATGCCGGTTCCGATCGAGTTACCGTGGAAATGGTAGAACAGGCTAGAGTAGAATTCGGACAGTAGATTTTTAGCCGCCAATTTGGGACATAGTACGGGTATAAATGCCGCTTGATGTGCCAGAATCACGCAGTTTAAAGTTTATTTCTGCTTTCAGTTCCATTAATTTCTGGACTTTTTCCCTGATTTCTGCCGGCGAAATTCCCTGACGGAGGGCGGTTTTTAGGTCAATTTGTCCGGTTTCGTTGAGGAGACAGGGACGCAACCAACCATCGGCCGAGAGACGTAGGCGGTTGCAGCGATCGCAAAAACATTCCGACATCTGACTGATAAAGCCAATTGTACCCTTAGCCCCCGGAATTTGAAAAACATCGGCTGGACCATTTCCCCGCACTTGACCCTCATTTAAGCCCCATTTTGCCCGAATTCGCCCCCTTAATTCCTCGTTCGCAATCCAAGCTTTTTCTTGAAATAAATCACCGTTACCGATGGGCATAAACTCGATAAAACGGACGTGCCAACGCTTCTCGATGGTCAAAGCCGCTAAATCCTCCACTTCTGCCTCATTTATCCCCGGAATTACCACCACATTCAATTTTAAGGGGTCAAAACCCACTCTCTGGGCCGCTTGAATACCTGCCCAAGTTTTTTGCCAACGACTCCGGCCGCGATTACCGATAATCTTATCGAAAGTGTCGGGGTCGAGGGAGTCTAAACTGATATTAATCCGTCTTAGTCCGGCTTCATACAACATTTCGGCTAAATTGTCAAGTAAATAGCCATTGGTGGTCAGAGCTAAATCGCTAGTGGCAGATAAAGAGGCGATATCGCGCACAATCTCCACTACTTCGGGATGTAAGAGAGGTTCCCCACCAGTAAGGCGAAATTTGCGGAAACCGAGGGGAATAAAGACATTTTTGACTAAAGTAAGAATTTCCTCCCGGGTGAGTAAATCTTGCGGTCGAACAGATGCCAATTCTGCATCTTCAGGCAGACAATACTGACAGCGAAAGTTACAGCGATCGATTAAACTAATCCTGAGATAGTCAATTTGGTTCATGTTCACGGGGAAATACCGTTATAAAACTTCATGAATTTATCATAACAATTCTGGCTCGATCGATATCTAGACATCGGCTACATCTAGATTTTAGTCTATGATGACAATAGATTTCCTCAATGGCAAGGGCAAATAATGATTGGTAAATTTGATAATTTTTCTTGATTGTACTTAAGTAGGTAGGCGTTAAAAGTTGTCAGATGCCCCCCTTATTAAGGGTAGGGTTGATTCATGAATCAACCCTACCTTATCAAGGGGGGCAGGGGGGATCGAACCTAAAATCCATTTTTAATTTAATTATAACCAGCTACTTAACACCGGAAAGAAATATTAACCAATCCTCTAGATATAGACAAACAGAATACTATCTAAATTGAGCGAGCCAGTAATGCTATGATCAAAAAATAATTATCTTGAGATGGTAATTTGTGTGATGTTACCTTTTTTACTACCCATTGCCCAAACTCCTCCTATTGTAGAAATAATTCGACCGGCGCAGGTGCGTCCTTTACCGAATCAACTAGATCAAGTTCCCGTTTTTAATAGCAATAGTCCCGAATTATTGCTAGGAGAAGGGATTTTGCTTTCCACTTTTCCCCCCCAAGAGAAAAGTTTTCCCTCGGCCCATTTAAATTATGCTTTTCAGGGACGCTTTGATATTTTTGCCCACCATATAGCGAGGGGGAGTTTTCCCGATAATTTACGCAGCCTTTATCTGGGTATATTACTCCACAATCCCAGTTCTAATCCCGTGACCGTTAAAATTCTGCAAGGAGCTAGTTATTTGAGTCAACCCGATGCAGCTTTTATCGATTTACCCGCACAAGTGGAAAATAATCAGGGGACAGTTTTTGCCGGGCCGGGAAGTCGGGTAATGGGGGATATTTTAATGGGGCAGCGTCAGGATATTTTTCCCGATAGGATTATTATTCCCCCTGGGGAGAGTTTTATGGTCTTAAATGCGGCGATTCCTGTGCGCGATTTGACTCCCCCTTTAAACGGTAGGTCCACTTATCTCCGTCTGGAAAGTGACGGTCTTCTCTACGCTGCTAGTTTAGCTCTTTATGCACCCTTAGACGAAAATGGGCAAGAAAGACCACCAAATCTGACAGAGTGGCAAAATTTGCTAGAAAAAGGCGATTTATCGACTCCGCGGGATCGAGCGCCCACTCCTCCCCATAGTCAAGGACAGATAATTTATGGACGGGTAGCGGGAGTGTCCCAAGGTTCAGCTTGGCCAGCCCGATTGGTCGATCGAGCTTCTTTATGGTTAAATATTCCTGATTCTGGTCAATCTATAGCCTATGGGATTAGTACCCTACCCGGGGGCAAATTGGGAACGGAACAAAATCAAAGTGCTAGTATGTTAGTTCGCTATCCCGATACGGCCTATCAAGCTCATGGTAATTACGGTGTGGAATATAGGTTAAGTTTACCTCTATTTAATGGGAGTGATGAGGCGAAAACGGTGACTATTGCGCTAGAAACACCGATTAAAGAGGATGTTATTGGGCCGGGTTTGCGTTTTCTCGATCCGGCTGCCCCACAAGTGTTTTTTCGGGGAACAGTAGCCGTCAATTATAGCGATGACCAGGGACAGGCACAAAGCAGATTTTTCCATCTCGTCCAAAGACGCGGACAAGAGGGGCAATCTTTAGTGAGTCTGACTATTCCTCCGGGGGATTGGCGTGTAGTACAGGTAAATTTTTTATATCCACCAGATGCCACTCCTCCACAGGTTTTAACGATTAAGACCGAGTAGAACAAGTTTAAAATTGGCCGTTAACGATCGCAATATTCCATTGACCGTCTTGGTTGGTTTCAAAGGCAATTTGGCGACCATCACCGCTAATGGTGGGATTGCGGACGCTTCCCCGCAGGTTAGCGGTTAACAGGGTTGCACGGGACCGGGAACGATCATAAACCATGACATCACTTTTACCGCGTTCGCTGGAGATATAGGCAATTAAACGACCGTCAGCATTCAGAGATGGCTGATCTTGGCTAGAATCGCCACGATTTAGGTTAGGAAGATTAACTAAGCGCTTTTCTTGCAGATCGAATAAATATATACTACGACGACCGGAGCGATCGGAAGCGAAGGCTAAATAGCGACCATCAGCACTATAACTGGGAAATTGATCGGGAGCAAAACTATTTAAACCACCGGCGGGAACTTGAGGAGTGATCAAAAGAGGGGAATTACAGCCACTTATCCCCGATAACAGCCCAAAAGAGGCCAAAAATCGCCCCAGCCAGACAAAAAAATTTTTTTCTTTCATCTTGACTTTTGACCCCAAATGTGCTAGTAACTTTCTTCCTTGCCGACGGTTTTGAGGGTAAGTAGTTGATTGCCTTGACTGAGACTATCGGCGATCGCTTCTCGAATCGGCAGGTCAATAGTGGTTTCAGCGAGGATTTCTTGGGCTTTTTGCCGCAAATCTGCCCCGGTATCGGCATCTACTTGGTCTAGATCGAGTAATTCCTGCGATAGCTGTTCGATCGAATTCGGGTTAGTCATAGCTCAGGCTCCCAACAAGCTTAATTACACTTTTATTGTATTGTAAAGAATAAGGCTTCTGTTTGTTTTTGATTTTTCTCAGCGATTAAGGGATTTTGACAAGCAATTAACTTTTCTGATGGATAATCTTCACTCTCAAATTCCACTAAGTTCACTCGATCGAATAATACTAATTGAATCACTATACACGGCCGCCATTTTAGCCTAAACTTCCCCCATTTGTCTATTTAAGGAATATTACAATAAACACGGGGTATATAAAGAAAAGTTAATGGGTTTATCCATTGATGGATAAGGGTTTTCGGCTATTGTAGTAGATATGTATGGGGGGAAGTTCAGCAATACTACCCAATCAGCACCCTCAAGTCTGGCGGTTTAGTGGAAGAGCAGTTTATTGTCCGCATGGCAAGAGGAAAGGCTAGAATAGAATTAGAGAAGATTTTAGACTTTAATAGCAATTACATTTTCTAAGTAGTACGGCTATGAGCATCAGCGATCCCACTAGCCAAAAAGCCTCGTTAACTCAGCTAAATCGCGCTCTCCGGCACTTTACCGACCGACACGAGTTAACCTTGCGATTTGCAGAATATCTCAACGATGACGAGCTTGACCCCCATAAAATCCTATTCTTCTATGGGGATGGTGGCAATGGCAAGTCGCTGCTGCTGAAATTCTTATTGGAAAATTGTTGCAAGCGCTTTCCTTTAGAAACTTGGACAGAACTTAAAACCAAAACCCATCCTGAAATTGTTGAGTTTATTAAGACAATTACTGACTGGGAACGTGACTTTCAATTTGTGCCAGCCGCACTGTTGGATTTTGAATCCCCAGCCAAGTCATCGCGACCAGAACAACCTCAAGAAAATTTCGACGGGCTACTGATTTTGCATAATCAGTTAATAACCAATGCTGCTCGCTTGGGATATAAACTCTCTTTTCCGCTCTATCAGTTTGCTTGCATCTTGTATTTACAACAGAAGGGAAAACTGACAAATGAATCCGTGAATAGATTATTTCCTTCACCGGAACTTTTTGCCTCTAAATTGGCAGTCTTCCTCATTAAAGAGTTACCAAATGCACTTGCCGCCCATATTTTACCCGGTTTCCTGGCGAGTTTGACATCTAGCAGTTGGAATATAATCACCCAAGACTTAGGGGGGGATTTGTCCCTTTATCTACAAGGTCGAGGACTCCAGAAAAAAGATTTTCAACGGATCACCGAGTTAGATCCCGATGCGGAATTGATTGTTGCTTTGCCTAACTTTTTTGCGGAAGATCTCAAGGTCGCCATGCAAAGAGAGGGCGCTCCTGAAAAACTGGTGCTGTTTTTCGACACCCACGAAGCCTTTTGGGGAGAAGGGCGCAATCAAGGAAGTGCCAGATTTTTCAAGCAGGATGAATGGCTGCGGTGTCTGTTGTCGCAGTTGTTGGAGTTGCCCCAAATTGTCATCGTCATGGCAGGACGGGAAATTCCCCAGTGGCATCGAGCCAGCTATTGTTCAATTACAGCGGACAAGTTAGAGTGCAGGCAAGTGTTCAACTTTCAAGTAACCGATGCCCTCGACTACCTACAAAGAGTCGGAATTGAGGATACCCAAGTGCAGCAGAGCTTGATTGCCTATAGTAGTTTTGATGGCGATTCCGTTCATCCTCTCTTGCTGGGGCTATGCGCGGATTTAGTCAGGATGGCGCCAGAAAAAAAAGAAGCCTTTACCGCTGCCGACTTTCAATCCGTTTCCGAGACAGGAGAGGGATTTAATCGGAAATTAGGGATTTTGGTAGAAAGACTCCTGAAATACACAGACAGGGTGTTGGAAGATGCGGTTTATGTCTTGAGTGCCTGTCGAGCCTTTAATGAAGACCTTTACTTTCATCTGGGCGAATCCTTGAAATGCAATCCCTCCCATGCTGCCTTTGACTCGCTCCTCAGTTTTTCCTTCGTCTGGCAGGCAGAACAACAAGGTGAGGGGTGGTATCGTCTTCATCCCTTCATCCGTCGTTTCAACCACGAGCAGAAGCGGGAGCGAACCCAGGCTGCCCATCAAGTCTTGGAGCGGTACTATCGAGAAAGGGGCAATCTGGCTGAAGCTCTCTATCATGCTTACTGGCAAGAACCTCTGAGAGCAAAAGAGGAGTGGATCGAAGTTTTTGGAAAAGCCAACCAACAGGAGGACAATGAACTATGTCAGGCACTAGCGGAAATCAAGAAAGAAATTCCTTTCTAGACGGTCAAATTGCCCAATTAATCGGGGATTATCTAACTCGCTTGCAGCGATATGAGGAAGCTAGGGAGGAATACCAAGAAGCTAGTGAAGGGTATGAAAATATCTCTCCCGCTTCCCCGGACTTTGAGACAGCCCAAAATAACCAAAAAGTAGTTCTGGGAAAACTTAATCGCTTACCAGAGCGGCAGAAATCCAGTCAAGACTACCGTTTAGAAAAGCTCTTTGCTGTTGAAAAGGAACAATCTCGTTCAGTTTCCTTAAAAAGCCGAGTCAATTTGAGCCAATGGTTACAAAATGTTTTTGAGGAAAGCTGGCAGACGATTGAACAGCTTTTTGCACCTGGAGAACCCTGTTTTGCCTATGCTTATGCCTTACGCGAGCGCGGGGCTGATTTTATGGATTCCAAGACGGTTAGCGATTTAATTGAGACGATTTATACCAGTCAGGAGGAGCATCGCCGCAGACAAGCAGCACTGCGCTTGGGAGAGATGGGAACTGCATCTTCTGAGGTATTGGCGGCTCTGACTCACTTGCTAGAGGCAACTCAGGATGAAGAAACCCGTTGGAGTGCGGCAGAGAGTTTATGGCGGCTCGCTCCGCATAACTTGGCAGGTGGGTTGAGGAGAGTTAAAGATTTAGGAATGCTGATCGGGGAACACCCAGTGACTCTAATGGTGGCTGTCTTGCCTAAAACTAACCAAATGATAGCGGTTCTCCTCAGGGTCTATCCGATGCGAAACCAGAAATATTTGCCTGCCCACTTACAATTAGTGGTGCTGGATGAGGCTGGGAAAACCTTTTTGGAAACTGAGGCAAGAGAACTGGACAATTACATCCAACTCAAGTTTAGTGGTTCACCGGGAGAACAGTTCAGTGTCAGGGTGGGACTGGGAGAGGCAAATATTACCGAAGATTTTACCCTCTAGCAGAACTTTCCCCCTGAGAAATTGCTAGGAACTAAAGTACAAGTAAACGGAGAAAGTTTAATCATGAAAACCGCACTAACCGAATACAAGCATATTCAAATAGACGAACGCGGGAGACCAATGATTGCAAGCTCGACAATGAAGGTGATTGATCTGGTGATGGCTCAGATGGCTTACGGTTGGACTCCTGAAGAAATTCAAATCAACCATCGCCATTTGAGTATGAGTCAGATTCACTCAGCCTTCGCCTACTATTGGGATCATAAAGAAGAATTGGACGGAGCGATCGCTGCCGATCTGGAGTATGCCCAAAAAATGCGGCACTCAGCGATCGAGTCGCCTTTTGTGGCCAGACTTAAAGCACAAGGAATTCTCAAGTGAGCCTCAAACTTTATATGGATGAAAACGTACATGGAGCCATCACGATAGGATTGCGCCTTCGAGATGTTGATGTGCTGACAGTTCAGGAAGATGGTTATTCTGGTAGCCCTGACCCCGTAATTCTAGACCGATCAACAGCACTAGGAAGAATTGTTTTTACACAAGACAGGGATTTCTTAGTTGAAGGGAGTCACCGTCAGACAGTAGGAATAGACTTCGCTGGAGTTGTTTATGCTCATCAGTTAATGGTTTCAATTGGCGACTGCATACGCGACTTAGAACTCATCACCAAACTGGGAAACCCCGAAGAATTTGTGAATCGCATTCAATACTTACCCTTTTAAATAGGCGATCTATTAATATTTTTTTTAACAACGACAGGTGGTAGCGATGGCTAAGTTAGTGACTGTTAAATTGGGAGAAGGCAACTGGGAACAGGGATTTCCTGTTATCCTGCAAATTGCTGAGGAAGGCTCCCCTCCTTCGATCGAAGTTACAGGTAAATTGCCAAGCGCTCCGGAAATTCCCCAAAACTATGACCAATGGCAGTCTAGTTATAGACATTTGCCTGTTGTTGTCAGGCTAACAGCACCTGCTACCCAAATTACCAATGTTTCCACTACTGCCGACTGTCGCCAGACCCTTCAAACTTTGCAAGATAGCCTCAAACGCTGGCTGAACTCCGAGTCGTTTCGTCCGGTGAGAGAGCGTCTCTTGGAAAATTTGAACCGTTCCGAACCCATTCGCTTCATCATTCAAGCTGGGGATGGCTATTTGCGGCGGCTACCTTGGAATTTGATCGAGTTCTTTGACCATTATCCCAAGTTAGAGGTAGCGATCGCTGCTTCTTTCTTTGAAAAAATCGTTAGCCCACCTTCCCCCACCAAAAGGCTGAGAATTTTGGCGATTTTAGGTAATAGTGAGGGCATTGACGTGACGGCAGATAGAAGGTTTTTAGAGAATTTGCCGGGGGCTGAGACGGTTTTTTTGGTAGAACCTCCTCGACGAGAGATTAGCGAACAACTTTGGGAACAACATTGGGACATCCTCTTTTTTGCCGGACACAGCCATACGGAAGGGGAAGTGGGGCGCATTTATATTAATCAAAGGGAAAGTTTGACTATCGGTGAGTTAAAACATGGTTTGAGGACAGCGATCGAAGGGGGGTTGCAGTTAGCCATTTTTAACTCTTGTGATGGGTTGGGGTTGGCCAAGGAATTGGAGAATTTGCAAATTCCTCAAGCGATCGTCATGCGCGAACCCGTACCCGATAAGGTGGCACAGGAGTTTTTAAAGCATTTTCTCAAGGCATTTTCTAGGGGTAAATCTTTGTATTTGTCGGTGCGGACGGCGAGAGAACGTCTTGCCGAAGAAGGATTAGATGCGGAACTGCCGGGGGTGATGGGGCTGCCCGTTATTTGTCAAAATCCTGCTGCTACTCCTCTGGTTTGGACAAGGAAGAAGAAGCTATCAATACTTTATCAGGGTAAGCTGGTTATCGGTGCTTTAGCTTTGGGGGCTGTTTTACTGTTAATACCAAAAATAATTACAATTACTTCCCCTTATCGGGTCTATGACCCGAATAAGGAACGGTTGAATGGTGACCTTAAAATTTCCTATCCCAAAAACTGGAAAATCAAATATCCTCCAAATTGGCAAAAAATACCTAGTGCAACTAATACAGAAGTTGTTAAATTTTTAGCACCAAAAGATCATTCTTCAGTTTTTTTTCAACCTAGTGTTATAGTTAGTATTGAACAGATAGAGAATCCTGCTCCACTAGATAAATATACTGACGACACAGTTAAGCAAATTAGTCGGGACTTTTCTCAAGGTTTTCCAATCACTCCAGAACGTACTAAATTGGGTAAGCTTGATGCTACTGAAATCCTCTATACTAAACAACAGGGAGATAAACAAATTAAAATCAAGCAAGTTTGGGCATTAGCACCGAATCATGCTTACGCTTACATTGTTACCTAAGTAGTCATGCAAAATTAATTACCCAAATAAAAAATTAAGAAGTATAATACATAAAAAAACGAAGCAGCAGGAAAATACAATGAGATTGATTAGAGACCTAAACCCCGAGAGCCAGAAAATGCTAGAGAGAATTTATCGAGCTAGTAAACATCATCAAGTAAGAGAGCGAGCGAAATGTATACTCTTAAGTTTTCAGGGAACCACGATAGAAGAATTGAGCGGAATATTTGGAGTTACGAGAAAGACCATCTATAATTGGTTGACGGCCTGGGAAGATAGAAAACTAATTGGTTTTTATAATCGTCGAGGAAGAGGGAGAAAACCTAAATTGACAGAAGCACAAGGTCAACAAGTTATTGACTGGGTAAAAGAAGAACCGAAAAGCTTAAAAAAAATCCAGATAAAAATTGTAGAAGAATGGAAATTAACCGTAAGCAAAGACACGATAAAAAGACTCATAAAAAAAATCAACATGAGGTGGAAAAGGGTGAGAAGAGGGGTCGCCAAAACCCCTGATGAGTGGGAGCTTGAGGTCAAACTACCTATTTTAGAAGAACTAAAAAAACAGGAAAAAAGAGGAGAGATTGAGATAGGATATTTGGATGAAATGGGATGGGATTCAAAGCCTTGTATTCCTTACGCTTGGCAAGAAGAAAAAACCACGATAAAGTTACCACCAATTGAAGGTAAAAGACTAAATATTTTAGGAATAATGAAACGAGATAATCAATTATTTTATGAGACACAGGTCGGAACGGTTACTAGCGAGATAGTTATTAATTTTCTGGATAAATATTGCCAAAATATACAGAAAAAAACCGTCATAATAATTGACCAAGCTTCCATTCATACCAGCGATGCATTTATGGAGAAACTTGAGGAATGGGAAAAGAAAAACTTGAAAATATTTTGGTTGCCCACTTATTCACCTCATTTAAATTTAATTGAAATATTATGGAGATTTTTAAAATATGAATGGATTGAATTTAGCGCCTATAAAGACCGAAAGAGCCTCCTCGCTTACGTTAAAAAAGTGCTGGACAATTTTGGAGGCGAGTATGTAATTAATTTTGCCTAGGTACTTAAACTACAGCAATTCCAAATTCAGAATGTAGCAAGGAATACAGAATACAAAACGCTTTTGCCCTGTAGCTCCCCATCCAAAATCAAGAAGAATTAACGCGAGTAACAGGGATGGCCTCATCGAGCATAAAGTCTAAAAGGTGGTGC
>NZ_JAPZQM010000444.1:0-9244 GCF_027530565.1 Microcystis sp. LE19-10.1B
GAATACCATGATTGCTATAACTTGTTTGATCCTCGGCACTGCCATTGAGTGATAAATAAGTAACTAAGCCAAGATCATCAACTAAGGGAGATTGATACATCGCTTTTTGGATTTCTTCTTGGCTACGCGCTTGATTCCAAACAGAAAGTTCTGCAAGACAACCTTGCCAATAATGAGAGAGATTAACAGAGGCTCCCAAGATGATTTTTTCAATCCCCGTTAAGGCACGGTTATGACCGTTGCCACGATGCCAAATGATCCCATTACGATAGATCAACATTCGGCCTGTGGTCGCATTTTTGACAAAGGCCCAATGAGTCCAATCACTATAATCCTTAAGCTTGACTTTTTTTTCAATTCGATCGAAACCTTCTTCATTTCCCGCATCCCAAAAAATCGCAGGTTTCACGGGATCGCCCCAAGGCAGGGTAATATGTAGAACCCGGTTATTTTCCCGATTAACAGCTTCTAAGAGAGTCGTTTCTGTAGCTAAATTATTTTCCCCTTTTGCCCAAAATGTAATGGTAATACTCTGATCGATGTCAAGAAATCCGTGGGATAGATCAATATGATCATCGATGCCATTAAATTTTAGTACAGAGCGTTGTTCAGCCATTGGTTTTGTCATCGACCGGGGGAGAAAGGGGTAATCAGGGGTTCAGGGACTCTGACTAATAAGAGATTGATTTATCTGTCATGATTTCCCAGAATGCTACCGCCTAGCTTAACACATTTTAGTTATCTAGCGATATATATATAAATAAATGTGTAAGTAGATGGGCGTAAAAAACTCTAAGATCCCCCCGCCTGTCGGCACCCCCCTTATTAAGGGGGGCAGGGGGGATCGAGTGCAAAACCTATCTTCTATTTAATTGCAAACAGCTACTTAGGAGTCAACGACTAATATTCCAGAGCCGGCACTTGCTGTGGCGAGAAACTCAGAGGAGTTGACCCCAATCCCTATCGCCATCAATAGGATTTGGAGGGATGCTCATGGCTGATTGACATCCCTCCCTGGGCCGGTTAACAGCAAACCCTAGGTACTTATTGTAACTCTGACCAAATTCCGCGGCAGCGCTCTACAATTAGTCCCTGAAAAATTAATTGGGTTGCGGGATGAATCTCTACTTTATACAGAGCAAAAAGACCTGTTGGACTATTTAGATTTAACTCCCTTCGCGTTAGAGATAAGGCTTTTGTTCGGTGCATTTCCACCGCTTTTAGTAAGCCTGGATAACTAACATTACGCAGGGACAATTGACCATTTTTTGTGAGATAAATGGCATCATTTTGCAAGAGATATTCCAAACTGATCAAACTAGCGTGGACATCCACATCTTTTTCTAAACCCCCTAAACGGTGAGCATCTAAACCAAAGCGAATGCAGAAATTAACAGCGACTAATTTTCCCGCTTCTTCGGCAGGTAAAGCACAATCGGCAAATTCAAAGCCTAAACTATCTGAGCGCCACTCCTCGACTCCGGCATAGGTATAGTTTTGAAACAGTTTATTTTTGAGTTTTAAGTCAAATCCCAACCCACTAGCATGACCCGCTTCATGGAATTGGGTATCGAGATGGCGATAGCGTTCACCATTAATTTGATCCTCTAGGGGTCTTAATAGCAAATCGGCCGTTTCTGGCTCAAAAATTTTTCGGATACATTCGTAGCTAGAACCGGAAAAGCGTCGTTTTTGCTCACTGGCATTATTTAAAGCTGGTCCTTGAACACTATTGGGAAAAGTCCACCTATGGGGAACGATAAAAGCCTCCCCCTTTTCACCTTTAACCGTGCCACAACTAGCAATTTCAGTAAAGGATAAATTTCTGGGAATCGGTTGTCTTAGACTGCCAAATTTTTCACGAGTCAAGCTTTCTAGTTGTTCGATAGAAGGTTGACTATTTTGGTGAATTTTTCCGTAAATTGCACTCAACGTGAGTTGTCGTTCTCCCTGACGATTGATGCGATAGGGAGCAATCATCAGAAAATAACCATTTTTACCGATAAAATTCAGATTAATGAAATCTTCTGATAAAATGCTCCAGTCGTTGGTTTCTAAAGCCGCTGCTGTTTTCCAGAGCCACTGAGCCGGAACTTCACAGCTATCTGCTTCCTGTTGACGGAGTTTTTTCGCCGCGATTGCAATTTTATTTTGCTCGATATCTTGGACGATTTCTTGGAACAACTGTTGTTGATTAACCAGGGTTTGATTCATTTTTTGGGTAGCTAAGTTGGTGTAATAGTTTAACGTTGTTTTTTGACCCGTCTCTCATCGGCTAAACTCTTAGCCATTTTAAGATTTTAGGGTCTTTGTCATAGCGATAGGTCAGTCCATCTTTCCCCGTAATTGATTTTCCCTGACTGGCTTTGCTTCTGATGCTACTAAGGGAATAGTCGCTTAATTCCTTCATTTGTGCATGGGAAAGTCCCTCTTCGACTTCTGTTAAGATTGTTGTCGTTGGCGATTCGGGGGGGGGTTCCCCGGCAGAATTGATTTTAGGATTGACCTCGGTTTCCTGATTCGGTAAATCTTCGAGCCTAGTTTGAGAATTATCGACAGAAATATTAATAATTTCTTTCACTTTTTGTCGGCGATATTCCTCCACTGTAAGCAGTTGCCAATGGGAATTACTAGAGAGTTCTAAAACCCATTGATGATAGTTAAAGAGACTTTCCCGATGTCCGACACTAATAAAAGTTGTGTGAGTTTTCTGCAATTGCCGATATAAATTTTCCTCATTGTTTAAGTCCAAAGCACTTGTGGCTTCATCGAGGATAGTAAAACTGGGACGGGTAATTAATACCCTAGCAAAAGCCAAACGTTGTTGTTCTCCCAGGGACAAAATGTTTTCCCAAGGCTCTTCTGTATCAAAGCTATTGACTCGATTTAGTAAATTTTGGAGATTGACTTCTTGCAAAACTTCCCTTAATTTTATCTCATTGGTTTCTTGATTGCGATTGGGATAGAGTAACTGTTCTCGCAAGGTTCCTAATATTATATAGGGACGTTGGGGCAGAAACAATACTTCTTCTAGGGGGGGACGCACTAATCGGCCGGTTCCGGCATTCCATAAACCAGCAATTGCGCGTAGCAAGGAACTTTTCCCCCGACCACTCGGACCGACAATTAATAAACCTTGTCCTGGCTGAACAGAAAGGGAGAGGTTTTCGACAATTACCTGTTCATAATCGGGGGTTTGCAAGGTGACATCTTCAAAGGAAAATTGGTTTTCTTCGATGGTTTTAATCGTGCTTAAATTTTCCGGTTGTTTAATGACTTCTTCTAAGGCTTGGGAAAATTGCGATAGACGTTCAACATAACTGCTAAATTGTGCCGAAGTGCCAAATTCACTAATTAATTCCGCCAGCGCCGTAGCAAACAAATTAGCCGCTAAACAGGCTTGCCCGACCTGTCCGAAACTAATGCCCTCACTATTGATATACAAAGGACCCAAAATGACAAAAGTAAATACTTGAATTGCCGCCTGATAGCCCCGACTAAAAATTTCTGTGCCTCTCTCCCAATCAATTTTACGTTTAGCGCTGTCTAAGAGTTTATTAAATCGCCGCTGAATAATATTTAATTCCTGATTTTCTCCCTCAAAGAAAGCGATTGACTCCGCATGATTACGAATGTGGGTTAGAGCATAATTGTAGTTAGCCTTAAGTTCTAATTCTTCTTGAGTAATTTTATTTAAAGCTTGGTTAAAATAGATAGCAATGACGTTACCGAGAATTGTCCAAACGACTAAGATAATGGCTACAGAGGAAGAAATTGACCAGAGAATCACTAAAAAAGTGATCATATCTAGGACATTTTCTAGGGCAACGGCAAAAAAGGAGAGAGCTTTACTGGTAATCGGCTCAATTTCCTGGGATAAACGCTGATCTGGGTTGTCGATATCGGATTTAAAATTAATTCTGTAATAGGCGCGATTATGCAAATATTTGTTGAGAATCCAGTCATTGAGCCAAGCATACCAATCTAGGGCGATTCTTTTTCTGAGAAATTTAAGCAAGCCAACTAAAAGGGTGACAAAGAGCAGTCCAACCGCAAAAACTACCAAAGTTCTGACAAATTTATCAAAATCATTTTTTTCAAGGATGACATCAACTAAGTAATTACTAACAAAGCTATTGAAGGCATTTAATCCCACAACTCCTAGGATTGCCCCGATTAGTAGGATGAGCATTGCCCAAGCTTTCATCACATCAGAAAAAGCCCTTCCCCCCGATTCAGTAGGATACCAATAGGGAGCAGCGATCAGCTTGACACTGTGCCAAAATTTGCTGACATCGGAGATAATATTAGTCGTCGATCGATCTTGAGGGACTTTGGCGGACATATAGCATTTATATTTGAGTTGTGGACATTTTGCTGGAATGATTTTAGATTTTGGCTGGATTGGCGGAGTAGAAGGCAATTGGCGAAAATATAAAGCTCCCCGACAATTTTAAGGTTATTGTGCTTGAGTTGTGGTGACATGATCCCGTCGCTTTATCTGTCAGCATAGAGTGATGGCTTTCTCAGACCCCCTGCTACTGCTTTTTTAACCCTCGTTATCTTACTACAAGTAACCATTGTTTTGATAGCTAAAGCTAGTGAGCGCTTCTCAGACTACCACATATTACCGAATTTTGTTGACCATGACAAATTTTCTTTTCTATGATAGGATTTCAGGATACAGGGTTCAAAGTAATGAGGTGCGCCGATTTTCTTCCCCGTTTACTGTTCCCTCAAAGCGATAACAGACCTCGCGACATCATGGTGAAAAATGTTCGATATATGTTACATTTTGTCCTCGGCTTCCTTGCGCCCCTACAGTGGGGGGCAAATTCGGTTTCTGTAGGGGCATAAAGCATACGCCTTCCCCTAGATAACCTTTTTTTATCATCACAAATGCGGGAGAGTCATGAGTAGAAATATGAAAACAATTTACCCACTTTCACCGGGACAAGAAGCAATGTGGTTAATCTGCCAAATTGCTCCGGAGAGCGTTGCTTATAATATATTTATTACTGCAAAAATTCATGCTTATTTAAACATTGCTGTTGTCAATCGTGTCTGGCAAAAAATTATTGAAAAGCACCCAATTCTGAGAACCACCTATACCAGTTATGAAGGCAAACCGGTACAGCAGGTTAACCAGCAAGAGAATTTTAAGGTTGAGGTAATAGATGCCAGCGACTGGAGCGAAGACCAATTAGTAGAAAAAATCTATGCTATTGCTGACCGCCCTTTTAACTTAGAAAAAGATTCAGTTTTGCGGGTGAATTTATTTACTCGTTCAGCAGCAGAACACATTCTCTTACTGACAATGCACCACATTGCTGGTGATATGTGGTCTTATGATTTACTGCTGAGTGAATTTCAAGCTTTATATCCCGGGGAAGTGGAGCAAGTTAGTCAACAGCAGACAGAAGCAGCCCCAGATTCTTTAAATGAAAATAAAACCTATGCAAATTTTCTCCAATGGCAAGCAGCAATGCTATCGGGTACTAGGGGAGAAAAACTGTGGCAATATTGGCAACAACAATTAGCTGGCGAATTGCCAATTTTGCATCTGCTTCCCGACAAACCCCGCCCCCCAGTAAAGACCTATCAAGGAGCCTCATACATTGCCAAGCTAGATGAACAGTTAACTGAAAAACTCAGGTATCTAGCTTCAGCATCGAACACCAGTCTTTATCAGATTCTGCTCACAGCATTTTACGTCCAACTTTACCGCTACACTAATCAAACAGATATTCTTATAGGTAGTCCGATGAGAGGTCGGACGGCTAAAGAATTTAAAGAGATTGTTGGCTACTTTTCCAACCTGACCGTTTTAAGAGTTTCTGTTCAGGAGAATGCCACATTTACAGAACTTCTGGCTCAAGTTGGCAAAATAGTTAGACAAGCCCAAAAGCATCAAGATTACCCATTTTCTTGGTTAGCAGATAAACTCCAGCCACAAAGAGATACTAGCCGTTCGCCTTTATGTCAAGTCAGTTTTGCTTGGCAAGCACAAACTTGGTGTGAGGCTAAAAATAATTCCTTGCATCTGCAAAAATCAGTGTTACCAATGGAGCCATATTTGTTAGGACAAAGAGGCGGACACTTGGATTTGAGTTTAATGGTAAGGGAAGCGAAAGGGGAGATTGAGCCGTGTTGGCAATACAATACTGATTTATTTGAAGCTGTTACTATTGAGCGTATGGCCAAGCATTTTGTCAGATTGCTCAACTCCATTGTGCTTAATCCACAGCAGCCCATTTTCCAATTATCAATGCTCACAGAAGTTGAGCAGCGGCAGTTACTTTTTGACTGGAATAATACTCAGGCTGACTATCCATTAGATAAGTGTATTCATCAATTGTTTGAGGAACAGGTGGAACGGACTCCTAATGCTGTTGCAGTAGTATTTGAAGGTCAACAATTAACCTATAATGAGTTAAATTGTCGAGCTAATCAGTTAGCCCATTATTTGCGGAAATTAGGCGTAAAAGCTGATACTTTAGTCGGTATTTCCCTTGAGCGTTCCTTAGAGATGATGGTCGGATTATTGGGGATATTAAAAGCGGGTGGTGCTTATGTACCTCTTGATCCTGAGTATCCTAAAGAGCGAATTGAATATATCTTGTCTCATTCTGATGCCAAATTTTTGATTACCTCTAGTCAAATTTTAGAGTCCTTCCCCAATCATCGAGCGCAAGTTATTTGTTTAGACACTGATAAGTCAGATATTGCTCAAGAAAATCAGAACAATCCAAAAAGTCAGGTTGGTGCGGAGCATTTGTGTTATGTCATCTTTACCTCTGGTTCAACTGGTAAACCTAAAGGGGTACAAATTTGCCATCAATCCCTGGTGAATTTTATCCATTCCATGAAATCAGAACCAGGATTAACCGCTCAAGATTGCTTAGTTGCGGTTACTACGATTAGTTTTGATATTCATACTTTGGAAATCTATCTTCCTTTAGTGGTGGGGGCAAAGCTGATTTTAGCTAGTTCTCAGATTGCCTCAGATGGTTTAGGATTAGCCGAACTAATTGCGACTCATCAAGCCACAGTGATGCAGGCCACACCAGCAACTTGGCGTATTCTATTAAGCCCAGATTGGCAGGGGAACCCTAAATTAAAGGCGATTTGTGGCGGAGAAGCATTGCCACGAGAATTGGCGGATAGTTTGTTGGCAAAAGTGGGTTCTCTTTGGAATATATATGGACCGACTGAAACAACCGTTTGGTCAACCACTTATGAAGTTAAACGAGATCGTCCTAACCCCCGACTAGATACCCCCGAACCTATTGGTCGTCCTATTGCTAACACCCAAGTTTATATCCTAGACTCATCCTTGCAACCTGTGCCAATTGGTGTGCCGGGAGAACTTTATATTGGTGGGGATGGTGTGGCTAGAGGCTATTTCCAGCAACCTGACTTGACGGCTGAACGGTTTTTGAGCAATCCTTTTTTACCGAATTCACCCCTCTATAAAACAGGAGATTTAGCTCGTTATCTATCAGATGGTAATATCGAATACTTAGGACGCATTGATAACCAGGTTAAAATTCGCGGCTTCCGCATTGAATTGGGGGAAATTGAAACCGTTCTTAGTCAGCACACTGCGGTCAAAACGGCTGTTGTGATTGCCCGGGAAGATGAGACAAATCAGAAACGTTTAGTCGCCTATATTATTCCCAAAATAGAGATTATTTCCACTCCAAAAGAGCAAAATTCACTTAATGTTACTGAACTGCGGCAATTCCTGAAAGCCAAGTTACCAGAGTATATGATTCCTAGTGCCTTTGTCATTTTGGAATCCCTACCCTTAACACCTAATGGTAAGACTGATTACCGTGCTTTACCGGCTCCCGAATTCCAAAGCCAAGAGCAGTATATTGCGCCGCGTAACCCAATTGAAGAAATACTGGTAACAATTTGGTCTGAAGTTTTAAAAGTCAAACAAGTAAGCATTAATCATAACTTCTTTGAACTAGGAGGACACTCATTATTAGCTACTCAACTCATTTCCCGCATTCGCACTAATTTCTCAATAGAAATTCCCTTAAGGAGTCTATTTACAGCACCAACAATTGAAGAATTATCCCAACAAATTCAACAATTACAGCAACAGGATTTAACCCTATCCGCACCCCCCATATTACCAAGGGGTGAACAATCTGAATTATTGTTGTCTTACGCTCAAACTCGTCTCTGGTTTTTAGACCAATTAGAACCTAATAGTGCTTTCTATAATATTCCTGTAGCTTTACGTTTGCAAGGTCATCTTAATCAATCTGCTTTAACACAAAGTTTAGAGGAAATTATTCAACGTCACGAAGCATTAAGAACCAACTTTATTACCGTTAATGGACAACCAAATCAAGTTATTCAAACAGTAACAAATTGGGCTGTATCAGTAATTGACTTGCAGCATTTATCCCCAAAAGAACAAGAAATTGCTGCCAAAAAATTAGTCAAAGAACAAGCATTTAAAACCTTTGATTTAGGTAAAGAAGCATTAGTAAGAGCCACCTTAATCCTGCTGAATAATAACGAATATTGGTTATTATTATGTCTGCACCATGTTATTAGTGATGGTTGGTCAATGGGTGTATTGATTGAAGAATTAACAGCGTTATATAATGCTGTTAATCAAGGTCAACCTTCACCCTTAAAACCCCTACCAATTCAGTACGCTGATTTTGCAATTTGGCAAAGACAATGGTTGCAGGGAGAAGTCCTAGAAAACCAATTAAATTATTGGAAAAAACAACTAGCAGACGCACCAACTTTCTTACCACTACCAACAGATAAACCTCGTCCAGCAGTCCAAACATTTACTGGGGCACATCAAGAGTTCCAACTATCCCTTGAACTCACCCAAAAGCTAACAGAATTAAGTCAGCAACAAGGGGTAACAATGTTTATGACATTGTTAGCAGCCTATGGAATATTACTTTATCGTTATACAGGACAATCAGACATCTTAATAGGCACACCTATAGCTAACCGTAACCGTCGTGAAATAGAGAGTTTAATAGGCTTTTTTGTGAACACCTTAGTAATGCGGACTGACTGTTCAGAAAATCCCAGTTTTCAGGAATTATTGATGAGAGTGAGAGAAATGTCTTTAGGTGCTTATGCTCATCAAGATTTACCCTTTGAAATGTTAGTAGAAGCCTTACAAACAGAGAGAAATCTTAGTCATACTCCTCTATTTCAGGTAATGTTTGTCCTTCAAAATACTGCCTTATCTGAA
>NZ_JAPZQM010000602.1:0-1775 GCF_027530565.1 Microcystis sp. LE19-10.1B
TCGGAGAGAGCGTTCTTAGAAGAGAAACAGGGTTCTGGGTCAGAGTGGAACAAAGGGATAGGAGAAAGCAAAGAGCGGCCCTTGTGGACAACGCCCTGGAGCCAACGAAGACCAATTTTGAGATAGCTGAGACCCCGCGTCCAATGGGGGTCAACCTGAGAGCGAAGACCATTGAGTTGAACGGCCATACCGTGAGTAGTGGCATAAAGAAGAGCAAGGGCTGGGACCAAATACAGACGGGTCAAAGCAGGAGCAGAACGGATAGCGGAGTCTTCAAGTTGAAAAGCACCGGATTTTGAATCTAAAAATAACTCCTCGACCCGAAAGCGCAAGGCGTACTGCCATAAAGTGTTCAGAGAGGGGGTTTCGTCAGTAATGACAGCCCAAGGTTCTTTGACTCCCGTGACCCTTGCCAGAACAAGATTGCATCGATAGATGCCGTCTGTCCACAGACCGACCTGATCGTAAAGAATGGCTTCTCCTTTGGCAGGCCAGAGATATTTGACTTCGATAGGATGTCGCCGAACCCCATGGACCAGAACGTCGCCAGGTAAACGTAAGCAGTAATGCCATCCACTGACTTGCAGCCAACTGAGCAAACCATGATTGGCAAACCCTCGGTCGGCTAAGAGCATGACATCGGGATAATCCTTCAACAATCGCTGAGCATCCCGCAGCATCGGTTTGTAGGTGTTCACTGCGACGGTGGCACTCGGATGGTCTAGCACTCGCCATAACAGGGGGACTGCAGGACCGCAACAGACTATCGACAGATGAATCATACAATAGCGATTCCACAATACAGTTGTATCTAATGCCAAGTAAAGTCGATTGCCTTTCCAGCTACTGATGGCGGCTAGCACCAGAGGAATATACAGGGATTTGACCCGAATTCGATGATTGCCCATAAATCTCTGCCATCTGCGTTCGGTGCTTTGTGCCTGTGTTGCACGACTAGGGACGTAGGACTCCCACATTGGCAGGCTTAATTTCCCGCTACAGATTACTGCTGTGACCATCCAGGCTAATGCCTTGAGGTGTCGCAGGTCTCGCCATTGGCTGTGTTGACACAGTAAAGAAAGTAGTTGAGCATAGAGACTGGTAGTGGTTGACATGGGAGGTTCGCTGATGTTCTGTTAATCTCAGCATTCCATATCCTGCTACCTTTTTCTCTTTCCACGCTATTTCAAGGGTTTCCGACACTTGTGTCAGGCACTCAGGTCTTTCCCAGTAAATATTTCACGATTCTATAAGCAAAAATTATCACACAAAGTCGAGAAGAGCCGATGTTTTTTCGGCAACTTAACCTAAGACTGGCTCTAATAGTTTGACTAGAGAAAAAAGAGGTGCGTTACATTTCATTAACGCACCCTACTGGACTGTTTCAGCTAATTTGGTGTATTAGAAAAATGCTATGAATTCTATAATCTAAGACTTTAAGCCGAAATCTATTGCCCTATTTTAGCTGAAACAATCCACTACCAGAGCGGCGTACTGCTACGCAGTGCCTTCGGCATCGCACTGACACAAACCGAAGAACCATAAAGATTAGATTGAACATTTCTGGGATTTCTCTCCAACGGCAAAGTTAGCCTGCTTTTGGGGCAGGGATTAGCGCAAAGGTGGTGTTATACCTGGACTTCCCCCATACATAAATACTAAAAAATTAACAAAACCCTTACTGCAGGTCGCTTCTAAGAAAAAATTGAAAAGAGACTACTGGGTACATTTTTCACTTGAAAATGGCTGTACCGCTGACTGTATCTGGAGTAGAG
>NZ_JAPZQM010000523.1:0-2155 GCF_027530565.1 Microcystis sp. LE19-10.1B
TTTACCAGTTTTGAGGTGGCCAATTACCTAATTTTCAGGGAAAAAGTGCCTAAATTTCCCCCCGATCACTCCCAGATCCAGTACTTTTTGATTGACAAAAGGTCTAAAAGTCTTACCCAACAAGGTTTTTAGATTTATTCAGCAAGCCCTAACTAACTGGCAATAATGATAGCGAGAAAAGAAGTAGTTTAGTAGTGCCGAATTCTCGTTCCCGATCATTTAGGAGGTAGGAAAGATGACAATTTATGTCACCCGCGAGGGATATAAACTGGTGGCCGATTCCCCACTGGAATTGGTGGAAAAATTACAACAATGTCAGGGTAGAATGACGGAAACAAGACAGGAATTCATGACTCGGCTGGCTGCACAGATGGTAGCCAGCCAAGGCGTTACTGTTCCTATTACTGATCCGGAGAATTTTATCGCCGAGTTAATCCATAACGATTTTCTCAGCGTGGTGGACAGTATTGATGGCTGAAAGTCGGCCGGGGAATTGGCGGCAAAACTTAGCCACTAGGGTTCCTAACACTCAACCCCACTACCCTAGGTCAAAAAGCAAAATTTCCGAGTCTTCTAGAGATTGAATAGCCAAGGAAGTTTCCTCGCTAATTGCCGCTCCATCCCCCGCTTGTAAATGCACGCCATTCACGGTTATTTGCCCTCTAGCCACCTGTAACCAGGCATAACGACCTCCATCTAAGGAATGGGTGAGGGACTGGTCTAGGGGCAAAATTCCCGCATAGAGATTAACATCTTGATGGACTTTAACCGCATTACCATTACCCGTAGGGGAGGCGATTAATTGTAAGGTATGGGGAGAAAATTTGATCGCTTTTTGTTCATAACTGGGTTCTAGGTCTTTTTTGTCGGGAATAATCCAGATTTGCAGGAGATGGAGGGGATTAGTGGCAGAATGATTAAATTCACTGTGTTTTATTCCTGTTCCTGCGCTCATCCGTTGAATTTCACCGTGTCGAATCACGGAACCCGTGCCGAGACTGTCTTGGTGTTCTAGTTCTCCCTCCAAAACATAGGTTAAAATCTCCATATCGTGGTGTCCGTGGGTGTGAAATCCTTTTCCCCCAATCACTTTATCCTCATTAATAACTCTTAGACTCCTAAAATTAATCTGTTGGGGATCATAATATTGGGCAAAAGAAAAAGTATGATAGGTATCCAACCAACCATAGTTAGCGTGGCCTCTTTCCTCAGCTTTGCGTATAGTAATCATCGGTTTTCCTCTTTTTTATCTCTATTATATTCTCAAGGCTTTTTGCTAGATCAACTAAGGATAGCTGATGGGTTTTGTTATCCCTTTTCTGTCAGAGGAGGGATAGGAAGTGTAGATAGTCACGGCAAGCGCATCTTAACAATCCTTGACAAAATAAACCTAGAGGGCGATTGCCCGGCACTCCTTTGGTCAGAGCTGCATATCCCGATCAGGATGCTAATTGCCATAATCTGACGGGTCCTGGATGTCTTAATACTGACGTTACGGGAGATGGTATGACTGACACAGACTTTTTCTTAGCTGCAGGTGTTCTCCATATTGCTCCTCCTTACGGTGATACACATAGAGTTTATCCTCATCCAGTACCCGAACCTTCAACTGTATTAGGCTTAATTGCCGTGGGTTTAAGCTCAATAGTCGGATTTAAAGGCAAAAAAGAGCCAAAATAAGCCTTCGATCGCTTCTTTTTTACCAAGAAAAAGCCCCCCATTGGGGGCTGAGGAAGAATGTAGTTACTTCTTGGAGTATAGCCAATCATGTCGAGAACTGGCAAATATAGCTCGATTTTTGTTTATTGTTGCGGTAAAAACGCCTAACTGTAGCATTTGGGCAGATTACTTCATAAGTTGCAGTTCAGCTGGCTTGAGCGAGATTTCAGGTCAAACTTAAGCCAAATCTCGCCAATCTATCCCTAAATCTTGTAATTTCCGAGCCATCTTTTCTGCCACTTCTTCAGGGGTGGGAACAAGTTTACCTTCAGGGGTAAAAAAGCGTAATTGGCTGTCTTGACATCCTCGCCGCCCTAAAAGTGCGGCGATTCCTAAACCTCACGATTTAAGTTTCTGCTTCCACCACCGTCGCATACCACAGTTAAAAAACCATGTACTGTCTTACACAGAGTCCACAGACTTTCGCCCCATTTCA
>NZ_JAPZQM010000606.1:0-1072 GCF_027530565.1 Microcystis sp. LE19-10.1B
ACCCCTATCTTTTGCTCAGACTCGTCTCTGGTTTTTGGCTGAATTTGAGTCGAATAGTTCTTTTTATAATATCCCCCTAGCCTTGCGTTTAGAGGGAAACCTGAACTCAGAAATCTTAATCCAGAGTTTAGAAGAAATTTGTGATCGCCACGAAGCTTTACGCACCAACTTCATTACCGTTGATGGTATCCCTACCCAAGTTATACAAACACGAACCTGGACAGTTACGGTTGTGGATTTACAGCATTTATCTGGTAGTGAACAAGCAATTGCCTCCCAAGAGTTAGCACAAAATCAAGCGGTTCAACCCTTTGATTTAGCTGGTGAACCCTTAATCAGAATCACTTTAGTGGTGTTATCTGAAACGGAACATCTCTTATTAGTCTGTATGCACCACATTGTCAGTGATGGCTGGTCAATGGGGGTATTTATTCAGGAACTAACCGCCCTCTATAATGCCTATATTCAGGGATTATCTTCGCCGCTCAATCCCCTATCTATCCAGTATGGAGATTTTACCCTTTGGCAAAGACAATGGCTACAGGGAGAAGTCTTAGAAAACCAATTAAATTATTGGAAAAAACAATTAGCAGACGCACCAACTTTCTTACCCTTACCAACAGATAAACCTCGTCCAGCAGTCCAAACATTTACTGGGGTACATCAAGAGTTTCAACTATCCCTTGAACTCACACAAAAGCTAACAGAATTAAGTCAGCAACAAGGGGTAACAATGTTTATGACATTGTTAGCAGTTTATGGAGTATTACTTTATCGTTATACAGGACAATCAGACATCTTAATAGGCACACCTATAGCTAATCGTAACCGTCGTGAAATAGAGAGTTTAATCGGCTTTTTTGTGAACACTTTAGTGATGCAGACTGACTGTTCAGAAAATCCTAGTTTTCAGGAATTATTGATGAGAGTTAGAGAAATGTCTTTAGGTGCTTATGCTCATCAAGATTTACCCTTTGAAATGTTAGTAGAAGCCTTACAAACAGAGAGAAATCTTAGTCATACTCCTCTATTTCAGGTAATGTTTGTCCTTCAAAATACTGCCTTATCTGAA
>NZ_JAPZQM010000403.1:0-16301 GCF_027530565.1 Microcystis sp. LE19-10.1B
ACCCCTATCTTTTGCTCAGACTCGTCTCTGGTTTTTGGCTGAATTTGAGTCGAATAGTTCTTTTTATAATATCCCCCTAGCCTTGCGTTTAGAGGGAAACCTGAACTCAGAAATCTTAATCCAGAGTTTAGAAGAAATTTGCGATCGCCACGAAGCTTTACGCACCAACTTTATTACCGTTGATGGTATCCCTACCCAAGTTATACAAGCACGAAACTGGACAGTTACGGTTGTTGATTTACAGCATTTATCTGGTAGTGAACAAGCAATTGCCTCCCAAGAGTTAGCACAAAATCAAGCGATTCAACCCTTTGACTTAGCCGGTGAACCCTTAATCAGAATCACTTTAGTGGTGTTATCTGAAACGGAACATCTCTTATTAGTCTGTATGCACCACATTGTCAGTGATGGCTGGTCAATGGGGGTATTTCTTCAGGAACTAACCGCCCTCTATAATGCCTATATTCAGGGTTTATCTTCGCCCCTAAATCCCCTATCTATCCAGTATGGAGATTTTACCCTTTGGCAAAGACAATGGCTGCAGGGAGAGGTATTGCAACAGCAACTAGACTACTGGCAAAAACAGTTAGCCGGCGCACCGGCCCTCCTATCTTTACCAACAGATAGACCTCGACCCAATCAACAAAGTTTTGCTGGGGGACATTTACCCTTTAGCCTTTCTTGGGAATTAACCGAAAAACTGACCCAATTAACCCAGGAACAGGGTGTCACCTTATTTATGACCCTGTTAACCGCTTATGCTGTCTTACTTTACCGTTATACAGAACAGGAAGACATCTTAATTGGTACTCCCATTGCTAACCGTAATCGCAGTGAAATTGAAGGTTTAATCGGCTTTTTTGTCAATACTTTGGTCTTGCGAATTGACTTGTCAGGTAAGCCCAATTTTAATCAGTTATTGGGTCGAGTACGGGAGATGGCAATGGATGCCTATGCTCATCAGGATTTGCCCTTTGAAATGTTAGTAGAAGTCCTACAACCTGAACGAGATTTAAGTCACGCGCCTTTATTTCAAGTGGATTTTCTGCTGCAAAATAGTCCCCCGTCTCCCTTAGAACTAACAGGATTAACCGCCACTCCCCTCACCACAGAAAATGACACCGCCAAATTTGATCTAACCCTGGCGATGGAGAATACCGGTGCAGAATTAAAAGGGGTATGGGAATATAATACCGATTTATTTGATCGCAGCACCATTGAGCGATTAACAGGAAATTTCATCACCCTACTAGAAGCATTGGTTGTTAACCCGCAGCAGCCAATTTTCCAACTACCATTATTAACCGAAGTAGAGGCAAAAGAATTATTAAAAGACTGGAATGCTACCGAAAAAGCATATCCTTTCCATCAGTGCGTTCATCATTTATTTGAAGAACAAGCAGCACGAACCCCGGCTGCAGTAGCAGTGGTCTTTGAAGGTCAAGAATTAACCTATCAACAATTAAATATTCAGGCGAATCAATTAGCCCATTATTTACAATCTTTGGGGGTAAATTCAGAAGTTTTAGTTGGTATTTATCTAGAGCGGTCGCTGTTAGTTATTGTCGGATTATTAGCAGTTCTCAAAGCTGGAGGAGCCTATATACCTTTAGATCCAGATTATCCCCAGCAACGGTTGACTTATATGGCAGAAGATGCCCAAATTTCTCTACTGCTAACTCAAGAAAGTTTACTCGATTCTTTACCAGCAGAAGATGTGGGGGTAATTGTCTTAGATAAATTAGCCGAGATTTTGACGGTTCAAAGTCCAGAAAATTCCCTCAGTGAAGTAGCCCCAGAAAATTTACTATGCCTATTATATACATCTGGTTCAACCGGTAAACCTAAAGGAGTGATGTTAACTCACGCGGCCTTAGTTAATCATAGTTGGGGCATTAGTGAAGTATTCGGTTTAACAGAATCTGATCGCGTTTTACAGTTTGCTTCCTTTGGCTTTGATGTCGCTGCCGAAGAAATTTTTCCCACTTGGTTAAAAGGTGGCACAGTGGTCTTAAGACCAGGGCAAATGTTCCCAACTTTGACTGATTTCGCCGATTTTATCGAACAAGAAAGCCTCACCGTTTTAAATATTACCCCCGCCTATTGGCATGAATGGGCGCTCGCCGTTTCCCAATCATTAGCTACTGTACCATCCAGTCTGCGGGTCGTCGCCGTGGGAGGGGATGCAGTGTTACCAGAAACCGTCAATATTTGGCGACAAATGGTCGGAAAACGGGTTCAATGTATTAATGTATATGGCCCCACAGAAGCGTCTGTAACCGCCATAGTTCATGATTTGCTAGATTATCAGTCAGAAAAAATCAATTCAGTGCTGATTGGTCGTCCCATTGCTAATACCAAAGCATATATCTTGGATCAAAATCTGCAACCTGTACCCATTGGAGTTAAGGGAGAATTGCATTTATGCGGTGTTCGTTTAGCGCGGGGTTATCTGAATCGTCCCGAATTAACTGCTGAAAAATTTATTGACAATCCCTTTGCTCATTCACCGTTCAATCGTTTGTATAAAACGGGAGATTTAGCGCGTTATTTACCCGATGGTAATATTGAATGTTTTGGCCGGATTGACAATCAGGTTAAAATTCGCGGATTCCGTATTGAGTTAGGAGAAATTGAAGCGGTACTTAACCAAAATATTGATGTACAAACATCTTGTGTGATTATTCGGGAAGATACTCCGGGGGATAAATATTTAGTCGCCTACATAGTAGCTCATTATGAACGGATACCGATGATTAGTGAACTGCGTCAGTTTCTGTCCAGTAAATTGCCTCTGTATATGGTTCCTCAAGCTTTTGTTTTTCTGGAATCTTTACCCCTTACTACTAATCGTAAGGTAGATCGTCGCGCTTTACCCGCACCAGATAAAATAGGGAATCGCCGGGATCAATATGTAGCACCACGCAATGGAATTGAAGAGATGTTGGTGCAAATTTGGACAGAAATACTCAAAATAGAGCAAGTGGGAATTTATGATAATTTCTTTGAAATTGGCGGCCATTCTCTCCTCGCAACTCAATTAGTTTCTCGGATTCGGAGTTTATTTAAAATAGAACTACCTTTGCGGAGTTTATTTGGTGCAGCTACGGTAGCCGAATTAGCGCATCTTATTGGACAATTACAGCAGCAAAATCTCACGCTAACAGTACCCCCGATTTTACCGAGAACTAAGGATACAGAACTACCTCTATCTTTTGCTCAACAGCGTTTATGGTTTTTAGATCAATTGCAACCAAATAGCGCTTTATACAATATACCGATGGTGTTGTATTTCCGAGGCAACCTCAATCAAAAGGCCTTAGAACAAAGTTTACGAGAAATCTGTAATCGCCATGAAGTATTACGGACTAATTTTGTCACGATTGATGGACAACCGACTCAGATTATTCAAACAACAAGGGAGACAATATCGGTCGTTGATTTACAAGATTTACCCATCCATGAACAAGAAGAAAAAACAGAGCAATTAAAGCAAAAACAAGCCACTCAAACCTTTGATTTAGCCAAAGAATCTTTAATCAGAATCACTTTAGTGGTGCTATCGGAGACGGAACATCTCTTATTAGTGTGTATGCACCACATTATTAGTGATGGTTGGTCAATCGAAGTATTTATTCACGAACTGACCAGCTTATATAATGCTTACACTCAAAATCATCCCGCAAATTTAGCTCCCTTACCGATTCAGTATGCAGATTTTGCACTCTGGCAAAAACAATGGTTACAAGGGGATGTCCTACAAAGTCAATTAAATTACTGGCAAAATCAACTAACAGCTGCACCCCCATTATTATCTCTTCCCACAGACCACCCTCGACCTGCGGTGCAAAGCTTTGTCGGTACTCAGCAAGAATTTTCCCTTTCCCCCAAACTTAGCCAAGCTTTGACTGAATTGAGTCGCCAACAAGGGGTGACATTATTTATGACGCTGTTGGCTGCTTTTGATGCTTTACTGTATCGTTATACAGGGTCAAGTGATATTTTAGTAGGAACTCCCATCGCTAACCGTAATCGCGGTGAAATTGAGGGTTTAATCGGCTTCTTTGTTAATACTTTAGTGATGCGGACGGATTTATCAGATAATCCGAGTTTTAGTCAGTTATTAACCCGTGTTCGGGAAGTGACAATGGATGCTTACGCGCATCAAGACTTACCCTTTGAAATGTTAGTCGAAGCGTTGCAACCGGAACGGGATTTGAGCCATACTCCCCTATTTCAAGTCGCTTTTGTCCTGCAAAATACACCTAAGTCTGAGATTGCAATGACGGGATTAACGGTGACAGATTTGCCTCCAGAAAATACCACAGCTAAGTTTGATTTAACCTTAGCTATGGTTAACACCGATGATGGCTTAAAAGGTGTCTGGGAATATAATACTGATTTGTTTGAGAGTAGCACTATTGAGCGATTATCAGGGCATTTTCTCAACTTATTAGGGGGAATTGCGGCCAATCCTCAAGCGCGGATTTCCCAATTACCCTTACTGACAGAAAGCGAGACTAATCAGTTATTAATTGAGTGGAACAATACTCAAGTTGACTATCCTGAGTATAAGTGTATTCATCAGTTATTTGAGGAACAGGTAAAACGCACACCCGACGCGGTAGCGGTGGTCTGTTCCCAGCAACAATTAACCTACAATGAGTTAAATTGTCGTGCTAATCAACTAGCCCATTATTTGCGGAAATTAGGAGTAAAACCAGATGAATTAGTGGGGATTTGTCTAGAACGTTCCTTAGACATGATTGTGGGATTATTGGGGATATTAAAAGCGGGTGGTGCATATCTACCTCTCGACCCAGATTATCCCAGTGAACGGCTACAATTTGCCATCGCTGATGCTCAACTGTCATTATTGCTAACTCAAGAGGGATTAATCGATAAACTACCCGAACATCAAGCGCCGCTAATCTTGTTAGACAGATTCACAGAAGAAATTAACCAAAACAGCCAAGATAATCTCACAGGAGTAGTAACAGCCAATAATTTAGCTAATCTCATTTATACCTCTGGTTCTACCGGAAAACCTAAAGGGGTAATGGTGGAACATCGGGGACTATTTAACCTAGCTCAAGCGCAAATTAAAACCTTTAACTTACAGTCAAACTCTCGCCTTCTCCAGTTTGCTTCCCTCAATTTTGATGCTTCCATTTGGGAAATTATCATGGCAATAGGAGCAGGTGCAACCCTTTATTTAGACACCAAAGACGCTTTAATGCCTGGGTTGCCATTAATGGGGCGATTAAAAGATTATGGTATTACTCATGTTACTTTACCACCCTCAGCCTTAGCGGCTTTGCCCCTAGAAGAAATCCCAGAGTTACAAACAATTATTGTGGCAGGAGAAGCTTGTTCAGAAGAATTGATCAAACAATGGGCTACGGGTAGAAATTTCTTTAATGCTTATGGACCGACAGAAACCAGCGTTTGTGCCACGGTAGAAAAATGGACAGATGAAACCCTGAAAGTAACTATTGGTCGCCCCATTGCTAACACCCAAATTTATATCTTAGACTCCCATTTACAACCTGTCCCGATTGGTGTTCCGGGAGAATTACATATTGGTGGTATGGGATTAGCGCGGGGTTATCTCAATCGTCCCGAATTAACCCAAGAAAAATTTATTCCTAATCCTTTTGAGAAGGATGAAGTGATCCCCCCAACCCCCCTTAATAAGGGGGGCAATGAGCCGTCAAAATTATATAAAACGGGAGACTTAGCCCGTTATTTACCCGATGGTAAAATCGAATATTTAGGACGCATTGACAATCAAGTAAAACTTCGCGGCTTCCGTATTGAATTAGGAGAAATTGAATCGTTACTCAACCAAAATGAGGCGGTACTGTCGTCTTGTGTGATTGTTCGTGAAGATAATCTAGGGGATAAACGCTTAGTTGCTTACGTTGTACCGCAACCCGAAATCAACCTGACAATTAACGAAATACGGCAATTTTTGCGAGCAAAATTACCTGATTATATGGTTCCAACTGCGTTTGTCCTTCTTGATACTTTCCCCTTAACTCCCAATGGCAAAATCGACCGACGTGCTTTACCTGTTCCCGATTTACAGCGCCAAGGTGAATATATAGCCTCCCGTAATCCCATTGAAGAAAAAATGGCGCAGATTTGGGGTGAGGTACTGAAATTAAAACGAGTCAGTATTGAGGATAATTTCTTTGAATTAGGTGGACATTCTCTGTTGGCAACTCAAGTTATTTCTCGATTACAGGAAACCTTTGAGATTGTTTTACCCTTGCGTTATCTGTTTGAATCTCCAACCATTGCTCAGTTAAGTGCGGTAATTTTAAAAGAACTGCAAACAGGTTTAGGGTTAAAGCTACCATCAATTGTACCCGTTAATCGAGAGGATGATATTCCCCTATCCTGGGCCCAGGAACGTCTCTGGTTTGTGAATCAATTAGAAGGGGAAAGTGGGGCTTATACTATTGATTTAACGATGCGTTTGCGCGGAAATCTCAATGTTAAAGCCTTAGAAAAAGCTTTCCAGGCAATTATTCAACGCCATGAACCCCTACGGACTCAATTTAAACTCAAAGATAACAAACCAATACAAGCGATCGATCCTAATGTAACCTTCACCTTACCAGTTGTCAATCTGCAAAACCTCAGTCATTCTGAGCAACAGGTAAAAAACCTGTTATTAGCAGCAGCATCCGAACCTTTTGATCTCGAATCAGGTTCAGTATTACGAGTCAACTTATTGCAAGTCAAGACAGAGGAATATGTACTATTATTAGCTATTCATCATATTGCGGCTGATGGTTGGTCAATAGGTGTTTTAATCGATGAATTATCGGTCTATTATCGAAGTTTCTGCACCGGGACAAAAGCAGATTTACCTACTTTATCGATACAGTATGCTGACTTTGCCCTGTGGCAGCGTCAATGGTTAACTAATGAAGTATTAGACCGTCAATTAAGCTACTGGAAGCAACAATTAACCGGGGTTCCCCTACTACACCAACTTCCCACAGACCGTCCCCGGCCAGCAATCCAAAGTTTTCGCGGAGGGACGGAGCGACTGCAACTAGATAGTCAACTAACGCAACAACTGAAAAAACTCAGTCAAGAGTCCGGTAGCACTCTCTTTATGACATTACTAGCGGGTTTTGCTGTGTTACTATCTCGTTATAGTCAACAAACAGATGTGGTAATTGGTTCACCAATTGCTAACCGTAATCGCACCGAAATTGAAGGGTTAATTGGCTTTTTTGTCAATAGTTTAGTGTTAAGATTTGATTTATCTCAAGACCCGACCTTTGAGGATTTTCTCGCGCAGGTCAGACAAACTACTCAAGACGCTTACGACCATCAAGATTTACCCTTCGAGATGTTAGTCGAAAAATTACAAATTGAGCGTCATTTAGATCGTAATCCTTTAACACAGATAGTTTTTGCCCTTCAGAATGCTCCTAGTTCTCCCTGGGATTTACCCGGAGTAAACATTGAGGAGATACCATCAGGACTTGATTCAGTTAGGGTTGACCTAGAACTTTACCTCTGGGATGCAGCCGAAGGATTGGGCGGTTTTTGCTCTTATAACAGGGATTTATTTGATGCTGAAACCATTGTCCGTATGATGACTCATTTTAAGACTTTGTTAGCGGCAATTGTAGAAAATCCCCGTCAATCATTAGCTTCACTACCCTTATTAAACCCAGAGGAAGAGTATCAACTATTAGAGGGTTGGAATGAGACAAAAGCTGATTACTCCTATAACAAGTGTATTCATCAATTAATTGAGGAACAAGCAGCGCGTACCCCTGATGCAGTAGCAGTAGTCTTTGAAAATCAACAGTTGACCTATGCAGAATTAAATAGTCAGGCCAATCAACTAGCTCACTATTTACGCTCTTTAGGCTTAGAAACCGAGGTAATAGTCGGTTTATGTGTAGAGCGCTCTTTAGACATGATTGTGGCATTAATAGGCATCCTTAAAGCCGGTGCTGCCTATCTCCCCCTTGACCCAGAATATCCTCAAGAACGCCTACAATTTATGTTAGAGGATAGTCAAGTCCCCTTATTACTAACCCAAAGTTCACTGATTGATAAACTCCCAAATCATCGAGGCAAAACTGTATTTTTAGCTGAAATTTGGCAAGAAATTAAACCAATGAACCGGGATAATTTGACGGGGAAGGTAACAGCTTCTAATTTGGCTAATGTGATTTATACTTCTGGTTCTACGGGTAAACCTAAAGGGGTGATGGTTGAACATCAAGGGTTGTCTAACCTTGCTCTGGCGCAAATTCAGACTTTTGCTGTGTCTTCTCAGAGTCGAGTGCTTCAATTTGCTTCTTTTAGTTTTGATGCCTGTATTTCAGAAGTTTTAATGGCTTTGGGAGCGGGAGCGAGACTTTATTTGGCAAGTAAAGAAAATTTAATGCCCGGTTTACCTTTAATCAAGCAATTACGGGAGAATAAGATTACTCATATTACTCTACCGCCATCAGCTTTAGCGGTACTACCGTGGGAAAATCTTTCCTCTCTGCAAACTATTATTGTCGCCGGGGAAGCTTGTTCTCCTGAATTGGTGAAAAAATGGTCACAGGGACGAAATTTCTTTAATGGTTATGGACCCACCGAAGGAAGTGTTTGTGCAACGGTAGCTAAATGTACGCCGGTTGATGAAAAAATAACTATTGGTCGGCCAATTCCTCATGTGCAGGTTTATATTTTAGACTCGCATTTACAACCGGTTCCTATCGGTGTACCCGGGGAATTACACATCGGAGGAGCAGGAGTAGCCAGAGGTTATTTGAATCGCCTAGAATTGACAGCAGAGAAATTTATCTCTAACCCGTTTGTCTCCCTTGATCCCCCCCTAACCCCCCTTGATAAGGGGGGAGAGCGGCCGTCAAAATTATACAAAACGGGAGATTTAGCTCGTTATTTACCTGATGGAAAAATTGAATATCTGGGACGAATTGACAATCAGGTTAAAGTAAGGGGTTTCCGCCTTGAATTAGGGGAAATTGAAGCAGTTTTGAGCCAACATCCCCTAGTACAAGAAGCGGTTGTGATGGCTCGCGCTGATCAGGCAAGTGATCATGATCAAGACCAGCTTAATACTAATTTGGTAGCCTACTTAGTTCCGGCTCTCAAGGGTCAAGTATTGCCCGAACAGCTTGCTCAATGGCAGAGTGAATATGTTAGTGATTGGCAAAAGATTTACGAAGAATCCTACAGTAAACCCCAACCTCAAACCGAGGACCCCACTTTTAATATTAGTGGTTGGAATAGTAGTTATACGCGACAAGCTATTCCCGCAGCAGAAATGCAGGAATGGGTTGATCAGACAGTGAGCCGAATTTTAGGAAATCAACCACCACAACGAGTGTTAGAAATTGGTTGCGGAAGTGGATTATTGCTATTCCGTGTGGCGAAACATTGTCAGGAATATTGGGGAGCCGATTATTCCGCTGCTACTATTAATAACCTAGAACATTTATGTGGCACAATTGAGGGTTTAGAGGGCAAAGTAAGATTATTACACCGAACAGCAGATGATTTTACCGGCATTCCCCAAGCTACTTTCGATCGAGTAGTAATTAACTCTGTTGTTCAGTATTTCCCTAGTGTGGATTATCTATTACAAGTTATCGCAGGAGCAGTCAAGACGATTGCGGATCAGGGTAAGATTTTCCTAGGTGATATCCGTAGTTTGTCCTTACTAGAGCCTTACCATGCCGCGGTACAGTTAGCTCGTGCCGAAGCTAATAAAACCCTTGAACAATGGCAAAAACAGGTGAATCAAAGTGTAGCTACCGAAGAAGAATTGTTAATTGCACCTCAGTTCTTTATCGCGCTTAAACAACGTTTTCCGCGAATTTCTTGGGTAGAGATTGCACCGAAACGGGGTCAGGCGGACAATGAGTTAACTCAATTCCGCTATGATGTTACTTTACATCTGGATACTAATGGGCAAAAAACGACAATTCCTTGGCTAAATTGGCAGCGGGATCGGTTTTCTTTAGGGCAACTGCAAGATAAATTGAAACTGGAACAACCAGAATATTTAGGCATCAGGGATGTACCCAATCAACGAGTACAAAAGGCACTACAAATTTTAGACTGTTTAGAAAATCCTCCTGGGGTAACAACGGTGGGAGAATTGCGGCAATTGTTAGCAAAAAATACCGGAATAGGGATTAATCCTGAGCAAATGTGGCAACTGGGAGAACAGTTAGATTACACTGTTCATCTCAGTTGGTGGGAAGGTAGTCAAGATGGTTCTTTCGATGTGGTTTTCTGTCGCCAGAATGCCATCTTAGAACCGATAATAAGTAAAGTTGATGAACAACCATACCCCAATTTTTGGGATGATGAGACGATTATTCCCAAATCCTGGACTGATTATACGAATAATCCTCTATATGGTAAATTAGTCCAGAAGCTGATACCACAGGTGCGGGAATTTGTCCAACAAAAGCTACCTAGTTATATGGTTCCCCAGGCTTTTGTTTTGCTTAATACCCTACCTTTGACTCCTAATGGTAAAGTAGATCGGCTGGCTTTGCCTACACCCGATACAGCTACACGCAATTTAGCTACGGGATTTCTCGCACCTCGTACCCCGATTGAAACTCAAATGTCTCAAATTTGGAGTGAAGTTTTGGGAGTCGAACGTATTGGAATTAAGGATAATTTCTTTGAATTGGGAGGACATTCTTTGTTAGCAACTCAGGTTATTTCCCGTTCCCGCGATCTTTTCTCGGTGGAATTGTCTTTACAAAATCTGCTGGAATACCCAACTATCGCTAATTTAGCCCAAATTATTGAAGTTCTTACCGTTGCACCGGGAGAAACAGCTATGACTGAAACCTTAGAAGATTATGAGGATGGTGAATTATAAAAACAGTTAAAGTTTTAGCTGATATCAATAGTTTAGCAAGACAGTTAAAACGGCAAAGGACAAATATTGATCCTAGTCAATGGCAATCTGATGTACTTTTACATCCTCAGGGCAAACTTCGTGATTTAGAGCTAATTTAACAACAACTTTGGAGGCAATTGGTAAGTGAAAGTAGGAGATTTTTTAGCGTATTTGAAGGGTTTAGACATTAAACTATGGCTGGAAGGCGAAAAACTTCGTTTTCAGGCTCCCAAAGGGGTTATGACCCCAGAAATTAAAGAAGAAATCGCCGCCAAAAAAACTGAAATTTTGGACTTTTTAAGAGCGGCAAAAATCCCAACTAATACTGTTGATTTAGAGATTATTCCCGTGTCACGGGATCAGGATTTACCCCTCTCTTTTGCTCAACAACGACTCTGGTTTTTACACCAACTTTCCCCCGATAGTCATTCCTATAATCTGTTGGACGCTTTGCGGTTAGAAGGAAACCTCAATCTATTAGCTTTAGAACAAAGTCTCAGTGAACTGATTCGCCGTCACGAAATTTTAAGAACCACTTTTCCCATGGTAGAAGGGCAACCAATTCAGCGCATTGCTCCCCCTTCCCCCGTAAGTTTACCCCTGGAAGATTTACAAGGTTTATCAAAGAATGAACAAACAGAACATCTGCAAGAAATAGCGATTGCTCTCTCCTTAAAACCCTTTAATCTAGCCAAGGAATCATTAGTCCAATTTAAGTTACTTAAACTCAGTTCCCAAGAGTATGTATTGCTGTTGAAGATGCACCATATTATTTACGATGGTTGGTCTTTGAGCATCTTCTTTGATGAATTATCTCAACTTTATGCGGCCTTTGTCCGGGGGTTGCCTTCCCCTCTCCCTGAATTATCGATTCAATACGCCGATTTTGCTGTATGGCAACGTCAATGGCTCACTGGTGAAGTTTTGGAGCGTCAACTTAATTACTGGCAAAAACAGTTACAAGATGCACCTACTATTTTAGAATTGCCGACGGATTATCCCCGTCCTCCAATTCCTAGTTTCCGGGGTGATGGGCAGGTTTTTCGCCTGAATCAAGACTTAACGCAACGCCTCAAACGGTTAAGTCAGGAGTCAGGAGCAACACTATTTATGACTTTACTGGCGGCTTTTTTTGTCCTAATTTCTCGTTATAGTGGTCAATCAGATGTTTTGGTAGGTTCTCCGATAGCTAATCGTAATAGTTCGGCAATTGAGAAATTAATGGGCTTTTTTGCGAATACTTTGGCTTTAAGGGGTGATATGTCGGGAAATCCGAGTTTTCTGGAGTTATTAGAACGAGTAAAGCAAACAACTTTATCAGCTTATGCCCATCAAGATTTGCCTTTTGAAATGTTAGTAGAAAAATTACAATTAAACCGAAATTTAAGTCATAATCCTTTGATACAGGTGATGTTTTCTCTGCAAAATACTCCCCAATCTGAGGCCAGTTTATCTGGCTTAAAGATGGAGAGTTTGCCTTTATCTGTTGAGCTTAAAGCCCGATTTGATTTAGAGGTAAATTTTTGGGAAGTTTCTGATCGTTTAGAAGCGGTTTGGTGTTATAGTACGGATTTGTTTGCTGCCCCCACTATTAACCAAATGGGGCAACATTTTCAGAATCTCTTAACTGCGATTGCAGCTAATCCCAATATGGGAATTTTTGAGTTATCGATGTTAAGTGATGAAGAACGTTATCAATTGTTATCATTGTGGAACGAAACTCACACAGATTATCCCTCTGATCAATGTATTCATCAATTATTTGAAGAACAGGTAAAACGCACACCCGACGCGGTAGCAGTGGTATGTTCAGAGCAACAATTAACCTACAATGAATTAAATTGTCGTGCTAATCAATTAGCCCATTATCTGCGAAAATTAGGAGTAAAACCAGAGGAATTAGTGGGGATTTGTCTAGAGCGTTCCTTAGACATGATTGTGGGATTATTGGCTATTCTTAAAGTCGGTGGAGCTTATGTTCCTATTGACCCAGATTATCCCCAAGAACGCATTAGCTTTATGCTCCAAGATACCCAGGTTAAAATACTGTTAACCTGCGAATCTTTACAGAATTTCTTGCCAAATCATCAGGCTATTGTTGTCTGTTTAGACAAAGATTGGCAACAAATTAATCAGGCAAGTCAGCAGAATCTTAACAGCGCGGTTTCTGCGGATAATTTAGCCTACGTCATTTATACTTCTGGTTCTACAGGAATACCCAAGGGTGTTATCGTCACTCATCAAGCAGTTAATCGACTGGTATTAAATACTAATTACATCCAGTTTACTCCTGATGACCGCGTTGTTCAAGCGTCTAATATTGCTTTTGATGCCGCTACTTTTGAAATTTGGGGGGCTTTACTTAACGGTGCTAAGATTATTATTATCGCTAAATCAGTTTTGCTCTCACCCCAAGAATTGGCACTAAGCTTAAAGGAAAATCGGATTAGTGTCTTATTTTTAACCACAGCACTTTTTAATCAGTTAGCCAATTTAGTTCCCCAAGCTTTTAGTAACTTACGCTGCTTACTATTTGGGGGTGAAGCAGTTGAACCAAAATGGGTACAAGAGGTACTAGAAAAAGGTGCGCCACAACGGTTGCTTCATGTCTATGGGCCAACGGAAAATACAACGTTTTCTTCCTGGTATTTAGTGGAAAACATAGCTTCTACAGCCACAACTATTCCCATTGGTAAAGCGATTGCCAATACCCAAATCTATTTGCTGGATAAAAATCTCCAACCTGTCCCGATTGGTGTAGTAGGAGAATTACATATTGCTGGTGCAGGATTAGCCAAAGGTTATCTTAACCGTCCCGAATTAACCCAAGAAAAATTTATTCCTAATCCTTTTGAGAAGGATGAAGTGATCCCCCCAACCCCCCTTAATAAGGGGGGCAATGAGCCGTCAAAATTATATAAAACGGGAGACTTGGCCCGTTATTTACCCGATGGTAATATTGAATATGTAGGACGGATTGACAATCAAGTAAAAATTCGCGGCTTCCGTATTGAATTGGGAGAAATTGAGGCTGTACTTAGTCAAAATCAGGCGGTACAGTCTTCCTGTGTGATTGTTCGTGAAGACAATCCCGGGGAAAAACAGTTAGTTGCCTATATTGTACCTAAGCTAGGAGTAAAGCTAACAAGTGGCGATTTGCGTCAATTTCTTAGCCATAAATTGCCCGGTTATATGGTTCCTGGTGCTTTTGTGCTGCTGGAGTTTTTCCCTTTAACAGCTAACGGAAAAATTGATCGTCGTGCGTTAAAAGCTCCTAGTAATACCAGTGATTCAGACAGATTTATTGAAGCGCGTAATCAGTTAGAATTAAACCTCGTGCAAATCTGGTCAAAAGTGCTAAAGATTGACAAAATTAGCGTGCATGATAACTTTTTTGACCTCGGTGGTCATTCCCTTTTAGCTCCTTATTTAATCACCCAAATTAAAGAACAGTTAGGCAAAGAAATTGCCGTAACTACAATATTTCAAAACCCAACTATTGAACAGTTAGCGACCATTATCGAAACCGATGCAGATTCCTCTAACCAGTCTTGTTTGGTTCCCATTCAACCCCAGGGTTCAAAGCCTCCTTTCTTCTGTGTTCCAGGCGCCGGGGGACGACCATTTTATTTTTACCATTTAGGACGTTGTTTAGGAAAAGATCAACCTTTCTACAGTTTTGAAAATGATCTCTATCAACAGTTTGGAGAAATCACTCGTATTGAGGATATAGCCAGTATTTATCTTAAAGCCATGCAGGATTTACAACCCCAAGGACCCTACTTTTTGGGAGGACATTCCTACGGTGGTAATGTGGCTTTTGAAATGGCTCAACAGTTGGTTAATCAGGGTGAACAAGTGGCATTACTAGCAATCATTGATTCTTCAGCACCAACTTATAAAGATAAGCAAATTTTGCTAGATTATATTGATTGGGATCATGCGCGATGGTTAGCTGAAGTCAGCAAAGGTATCGAAGTTTATTTAGATAAAACCATCGATATTTCCTATGAAACTCTTCAACTCTTAACAGTGGAGGAACAATTAAAATACGCCTTAAACTTTTTTAAACTGGCTAATATGCTTCCTCCCAATGCGGAAACTAGGCAGCTTGAAAAAATTGTCCAAGCCTATAAAACTAGCTGTTTATGTCTGATTGATTATCTCCCTAAACAGATTTATCCTGGTAAAATTACGATTATACGGGCCAGTGAGGAATTAGCTGATGATCCAAATAAAGATTTAATAGCTGGAGATTGCGAGGATTCCTCTTTAGGCTGGAGTGAATTTTCTACAGAGCCAGTTGAGATTCATTTCGTCCTAGGAAATCATGTCTCGATTATGGTAGAACCCCATGTCCAGATTTTAGCCGAAGAGTTAAAAGTTTGCCTTGAGATTTGATACCAAACCCGTTTTTAAGACTATGGTTAACTCCCAATTCAACTTGAAAAACACAGTTATCAATTGTTTCTCCCCAATCTCCTGTATCTTTTAAACAGGATTTAATCTAAGAACTGACGATTTTCTACAAGTTGTGTGAACGGTAAGACTAATGTAAAATGCTGCAAGGCATCTGATTGCTAGACAGCCGATTTGTATTCTTTTGCCTTACCATGGATTTTATATGAATGAAATCCCGACCAACCAATCCAACTTAGTGATTTTAGGAGTCTCATCAATGACGGAAACTACTGAAACGGCCATTCCCAATGATTTTCTCGGAATTAATCCCACAGAAATCAACAAAAAACTTGTCTCCTGGGGAATTTCTCTGGATGAAGTTGTTCAAAAACTTGCTTCTCTGGGACTCCCAGGCATTATTTTCATTATTGCTGTTGCCGCATCCGGTGGTACTGCCTATCCGATGATTTACGCACTTTTTGGGTTAGGCGGTCCGCTGGGACTAATTGGTGGACTTGGGGTCTTAGGCATCTCTACCATTATTGGTGACATTGTTACGGGTTATGGCATTGAGGCACTGCTTAAAACGGTCTATCTCAAACGTCGTGAAACAGAAACTCAAGAATATCTCATCAATGAGGTGGAAGGTTTGCCAATTTCTCAAGTTCTAAAACTTAACCTGAAAAAGGCTATTGAAGTAGAAATTGCTGCCGAAGAACCCATTGCTCCCAAAGAAGTCGAAATTGCTGAGGAGTAGTTTTAACTTAACCAAGCACTTTCTCCCTCCTCTACCCTGCTGCCCTCACCGGCAAATTGACTTTTTCAGCAAACCCTAAATACAACCCACATTCCGCACCCTAAGTGTCACAACGTCTCAAAAGAGGAAGGGGCGTGAGTCAAAATACTTATCTAGAGGAGTGAGTTGGCGGCAAGCTGCCGGCAACTAAGCCGAAAATTTCAGAGTTCCCCCGGTCATTCTCAA
>NZ_JAPZQM010000096.1:0-5552 GCF_027530565.1 Microcystis sp. LE19-10.1B
ATTAATTGAGGGAATGAATACCAAAATAAAGCTTATTAAAAGAATGAGTTATGGATTTACCAATTTTCAACATCTTCGACTTAAGCTGTTTGCTTGCTTTAATTCATAACAAAAATTAACACACGAAAACCAGAAGAGCCAACAATTGATAAAAATCGCAGCAATGTCTGTCTCTATAAGGGTTTCATTCCTTATAACCCCCGTCCATTGCATAAGACAAACCGAAGAACCGTATCTTTTTACTCAAGTGTTTTATCGTCTTCTCCATTCTTTCAGGATAAACCATCAAGTCAGGTTTCGGCTTGGCTTTCTGTGCGCGAATTGCGAGTCTGCAATAGTCACGATTTTATTTGTCTCTTAATGATGAGATTACCATCACAATAATTCCTCTAATGCGCTTCACTAGAAATCTAAATCGCTGACGATAAACTGGAATAACTGAGTTTTTAGTTTTGCGATAGCGGATGGCAAGTTTTCTCGCAAGCAGAAAAATATTAGATTCATAAATATCAATATCCCAACGATAAATAATTTGTTTCAAGGTTCTTAAGTCGCCCATCTTTTCTAATGCTTCTGCTACGAATTCTAAAACATAATCATCTGCCTCTGTCAGTGCTTCAGTTAAAGCTGTTACTGCTTCTGGGTTGCCTATCTCACCTAACGCTTGTGCCGCAAAACCTCTGACACCCCAATCTGAATGATTCAGCAACTCAATTAAAGCTGACACTACTTCTGAGTTACCAATATCAATTAAAGCTGTTTTTGCATACCATCTGGCATCATGCTCTGAATACTTTATTACATCGATTAAAGCTGATATTGTTTCTGAATTGCCCATTTTGCTTAAAGCTAGTGCAGCAATGTATTGAACCTGATCATCTTCATCATTTAGTGCCTTAATTAAAGCTGGTATTGCTTCCGAGTTGCCAATATTTCCTAAAGTTTGTGCAGCTAACGCTCTGACATTCTTATCGGAATTATTCAGTGCTTCAATTGAAACTGGTATCACTATAGGATTGTTTATCTTGCTTAAAGCTGTTACCGCGAAGACTCTGATATTCTCTTCTGAATCATTTAACCCCTCAATTAAAGTTGGTATCACTTCTAAATTGCCCATTTTGCTTAGAGCATCTGCTGACACAAATCTGACATATTTATTTACATCATTCAAAGCTTCAATTAAGGCTGGTATCGCTGTCGGATTACCGATATTACCTAAAACCATTGCTGCCGTGCTTCTAACTTCATAATCCGAATCATTTAGCATCATAATTAAAGCTGACACTACTTCTGGATTGTCGCTATCATCTAAAGCACCTACAGCCATGCGTCTAACATACTCATCTGAATGATTAAGTGCCTTGATTAAAATTGGTAAAGCTTCTGGATTACCTTTTCCTTTTAAATAAACTGTTAACAATATTGCTGAATAATATCTGAGAAGATTATTGGAATCCTCTAGTGCCATACTTAAACCTGGTATCGTTTCTGGGTTGCCAATTTTGTCTAATATTTCGCCCAAAGATTCTATAGCTTTGCTTCTGATAGTCTCACCTGAATTGCTTAGTGCTGTCATTAAAGCTAATACTTCTTCTGGATTAAGAAGCAAGCTTAAAGCGGTTTCTACACAGTCTCTACCAGTCTTATCTGAATCATTAAGCGACGCAACAATAAAAGCTTGTCTAGATTCTGGATTAACCACCAACGCCAAAGGAAAATGTGCAAAAATCATCGTTGCATAGCTTCTAACTTCCTGATAAGGATTATTTAGTGCCTCGATTAAAATAGGCATCGCTGCTGTGCTGCCAATGTTGTTAATTTTTACTAACGCTTCTACCGCATATTTCCTAACATTTTCATCTAAATGATTAAGTGCTGTCATTAAACCTAAGTAGGCTTTCTCAGTGCCAATATTTAATAAAGCTTCCGCCGCTTTACCTCTGACTTTCTGATAGGGATGATTAAGTGCCTCAATTAAACCTGACACCGCTTCTGGAGTTCCAATTTTACTTAATGCTTCTACTGCCTTATTTCTGACAAGTTCATCTGCTGCATAATATATATCATTTATTTCTGAATCATTCAGCACCGCAATTAAAGCAGACACGGCTTCTGGGTTGCCAATATTACCTAAAGCTTCTGCCGCAAAGTATCTAATATAAACATGAAAAGCTGAATGATTCACTGCTTCTATTAACACTGGTACTGCATCTGGATTAGTAATCTTACTTAAAGCTACTGCTGCATAACTTCTGAAATCCCCATCTGAATTTTTAATTGTCTCGATTAAAGCTGACACTACTGCTGAATTGTTAATTTTGCCTAACGCTTCTACTGCATTGTTTCTAGTTTTCACATCATTAAGTGCTGTAATCAAAGCTTGTATTGTTTCCGAATTACCAATACCAATTTCACCTAGAGCTTTCACTCCCCAAAATTTGACACTTTTTTCAGAATCAGATAGTGTTGAAATTAAAGAGGGTAAAGCTAAAGATTGCTTTTTGTTAATTTTTCCTAAAATTATTGCAGCATTATCTCTAAACCAATCTGAATAATTGAACGCCCGAATAATAGTTGGTAATGCTTTGGGATTGCCAATTTCTCCTAATGCTTTTAATGCCCAACCTCTGAATTGTTTTTCTTTATACAAATCTAATTCAAAATCTAGTATAGGTTTACGTTCTCTCTTTATTTCTTTTATATCGTCTTCTGCATAACCTTTAATTCTGTTTTCTGAATCATCCAATGCTGCACTTAAAGCGGATATCGATTCAGGATTGCCGATTTTACCTAACAATTCTGCTGCATTAAATTTACTATCTCTGACATACCAAGGTAAATCCTTAAGTGCGTTTTCTAATCGTCTTCTCATCACGGGAAAAGTTTTCCCTAATGTCACCATTGTCTTGTTGATATACTCTAAACTAAAATCACGTTGCCACATATTATAAAGCTTATCGACTATCTGATTAATCAGAGAATCTTGAATATTTTTACTTTCCGCCAGACAGTTACTAGCCAGTATCAATAAAGTCGCAAAAATATCATCTTTTTCCTGTAAAATCGCTTCCAATAAAAGACTAGCATCGGACATCATCCCGGCTAACAAAATAATCGTCTCATGCCAATCATGATCCCAGAAATGCGCCTTGACTAACGCAATTCCATCCTCTTGATTCTTCTTTATCTGTCGATGAAGATAACAAGCAGTAAAATACTCCTGAAAAGTGCGATGTAAAAATAGATATTGATCTCCTTTTTCATGAAACTTTTGAATAATCCCATCTTCTTCGCACAACTCTATCATCAATTCATCACTATTTGATTGCTGGAAAATTGTTGATACTTCTTCATGACGTAAATATCTTTCTAAAACATTAAAAAAGTCTTCTTCTTTAAAAATAAAAATTTCTTCTTCTCGACAAGATAATTCATAAGCCACCATCTCTAATAATCTTATCTTAGCTATCCGCTTTCCGCCTGATACTGATACCAGCTTTCTATTTTCTACCCAATCACGCAGCATATAATCAACTGCTTGTTTATATACTTCATTGCGTTTTGCTGGCAGAATTAAATTTTGAGTTTGATAGAGACTACAAATCAAAGAAAGTAATAAAGGATTTTGTGCTAAACCCTGAATTTGCGGTTTATTTTTCAACTCCTCAATTAAACCGTCCGCTGATACCAAATCATTCTCTAAATAACCTTCCGCATTAACAAACCAGGTTTTGATATATTCGGCTGTCTTTTGATCAGTAAAGGGAACAATTTCTACCTCTTTGACTTCCCCTGAAAATTTGCCACCATAACCCACAATGCGAGAAGTTAGATAAATTTTACAAGGAGAATTATCTAAAAAATTCTCAAGTTTTGTATTTAGCTTATGTAGTTGTATAGAAGAAACTTCGTCTAAAGCATCTAAAAATAAGACACATTTTCCCTGTTCTAGCTTTTCTTTGACAATAGACTCAATCTGAAAATTTTTATCAATTAACTGAGGTATTATATTAGTAATGTCATCATTTTTTTCTGCCAATTTATTTGCTAACTCAGATAGCCGAAAATACAAAGGAAGAATCACATCCTTAACCTTAACCTTCTCCCGATTGTTTAAGAAGGGTTGAGGAGTATTAACACCTAACTTCCCTAATTCTTCCCTAGCAATTTTTAATGCTTCCATCCTTAAAAGAGTTGATTTACCCATTCCAGGATCAGCAAGAATCATCATTTTATTGTGTTTATCCTTGGCTTCTTCCCAATCAACTTGCACTTTTTTACTTTCTTCCCGTTGCTGTTCCTCAGTAAACCCTTTTAAGGCATAGATTTTCTTTAATGTTCCCTCATCACCTGTATAAGCTTGCCATGTTTCAATCTCATGGTTATAGCGTCTTTCTAAAGTAACTTCAATAGGAATATATTGCTTTAATAACGAGATTTTTTGACGAGTATGAAAGAATTGAAGATATTGAAATTCATCTTGAATTTTTTCTAAAAATCGACAAACAGCATTTTTGGTAGGTTCTAACCCCAGTTTATCTAAAATATCTAAAATATTATCCCACCGAATCACATAACTTTCATCAGTTTTACTCGATTGAATAACCCCTAAAACTCCTCCTAATTCTTCCGAAAAAACAGCACCTCCGCTTGTACCCCTATCAACCTTAGCATTAATTCTGTGAGTCAGAAAATTAGAAGATTTATCAGGTAATTTATTCCAAGGATTCTTATATTCAATCTTATTATTAGGATAAGTCGAAAGCAGATTTAAAGGCGCACTGACAGTAATTTTATCGGCATTCACATCAAATCCTTCTGGAAAATTCTTCTCTTTTTCTCTAGGAAATCCATAAACTGTGACGCAATTTAACCCAGCTTGAAAATTAACAATCTTCACAGGTTTAGCATTCTCAATCTTAATCTTAAGAATAGCAATATCAACTTCTGGATTAGAATATTCTTGACACCATTGAGATGCGTATTCTTTCCCTTGATAATTTACTTTTAAAGAGGGTAAAAGATAGATAACGTGATGACAGGTAATGAGATAACCATCTTCTCGAATAATAAACCCAGAACCCACCGTATCCCCTTTTTCATTGAGGATTTTAACCATTGATTCTTGTAGATAGTCGAGATTGGATTTAGTCATTATTCTTCAGTTAAATTAAAATCAATGCGTTGATAAATATCCAGCAATGACATTTGAAAATCCACAGAATTAAACCTTAAAGTATCCTTGTCTGATTCAGATGCTTTAAACAACCACTCACCATTATTTTGTTGATAAAATTGTTCAACATAATAACGGTATTGATCAATCAAAATATATTCTTTAAACTCAGGAATTGAGCGATAAAACTTAAACTTATCAGTACGGTCATAATCTCTAGTTGATTTCGATAAAACCTCGACAATGATTAACGCATTAGTTACAGTGTTTGTGCCTTTTCCTTCATATAATGGTTTGTCTTTAATCACCATGACATCAGGATAAGTATAAAAGCGATATCTTGGCATCCATAACCGTACATCACTCATAAAAGCCC
>NZ_JAPZQM010000488.1:0-11473 GCF_027530565.1 Microcystis sp. LE19-10.1B
TTAACTTTAAACTCTAAGACAAACATTTTACGCAGGGGGGACTTAGACAAAATCAGTATAGCACAATAAAAGTTAAGTTAACAAGATATAGTTTAAAAAGCCGTCCTAAAAGGACGGGGCTTTAACCCAAAATTTCGGTAAATAGGGTTTGCGGCAAAAAGTTTTTCCTGGGGGCAGGGTGTGGGGTGTGGGGTGTAGGGTGTAGGGTTTTACCCATTTTCAGGTGGTCAATTACCTAATTTTCAGGGAAAAAGTCCAGGAATTTTCCCCCCGCTCACTCCAATGGCTGGTACTTTTGGATTTCAAAAAGGTCTCAAAGTATTATCGAACAATGTTTTTAGATTTATTCAGCCAGCCCTAGGGCTGGCTGAATAAATGTGAAATGTAGGCAAAGTAAGGGTTTTGGGGCTTTACGAGCGAAACAGGTGCAAGATTTTGAGAGAATCATGTTTCAAAACCTTACATCTTCATCGGCCCGCGTCCTGTAGGGGCGAAGCATTCGGGCATAACCTATCGCTGAAACCCTAGATTTCCTATCCGAATGCTTCGCCCCTACTTTTTGCCGCAAACCCTATTTAGAAGGGATAGATTTAGAAAATCTATCCCTTTCCCTTAATTCAAGAACGATTATCGCGATTAACTTTTCTGATTAACCAATAACTTGCCGCTAAAGCTAAGGTTCCCACGGTGAGGGCAATTAAATCATCTTTACTGTATTTATTGGGATCAAAAATAATAATTTTTCGAGAGATGGCAATTAAAGCCGTAACTACGACTAATTCAACCTGTACGATGTGTTTTCTTAAGTAAGCAGTGACGTTTTCTAATAACTCTAAAGCGATCAAAATATTGAGAAATAATCCGAAGATTTCAATTAAAGTTTTACTAAAAAAACCGACGGGTTCCGTAGTAAATAGGTCTTTGATTAGGATAACTACTAAATCATAAAGAGAAACAATAATAACAACAATTAAGGCTACGGATAAAACCTTAGAAACTATGTTTTCGATGATATGAATCGACTTCATGAAATCTTCATCGCGCCATTGTTGACCAAAATTGATAAGTAGTTTCCGTATCTGTTTGAGCATGATCGATTAAGTAAAAAGTAAAAATTATTATTGTATTTGACTGCTAATTGTTCTATTTAGTTAACAAGTAAGTATATCCCCCCTTAATCCCCCCTTTATAAGGGGAGTATCTGACAATTTTTAACATCTAAGTGGGTGGGTGGAATTAAATATAAAATGAACGTAGGTTGGGTTGAAGCATGAAACCCAACGCCCGCATGGGTTACGCTACCGCTAACCCATCCTACAAATAATTGTGCCTACCTACTTACCTAGTTAGAGATAATTTTACTTGAAGAAGGCTTCCCCAGAAAAAAAATCTAGGTGCGATCGCTGTTAAGTCAACCGCACCCCAAACTAATACAAATGCTCACATCTAGCTAACATCATCGTGAGCGAAACGATTATAGAGGAAGTCGAGGGCATAGTTACGCAGACGATAATATTCAGGATCCTCCATAATTCTCTCCCGATCGCGGGGACGGGGGAAATGAATATTCATCACTTCGCCGATTTTCGCTTCTGGTCCATTGGTCATCATTACCAGCTTATCAGCGAGGAAAAGGGCCTCATCGATATCGTGGGTGATCATCAACACCGTACAGCGTTTATCTTGCCAGATTTTCAGCAATTCTTCCTGTAATTCCTCTTTGGTAATCGCATCCAAAGCGCCGAAAGGTTCATCGAGAATTAATACTTCTGGACGGATAGAAAGGGCCCGGGCGATCGAAACCCGTTGTTTCATCCCCCCGGAGATTTGGGGAGGGGTTTTGTCCATAGCTTCGGTTAAACCCACCATCGCTAAATGTTCCCGCACGATCGAGCGTTTTTGTGCCTCTGGAGCATTGGGAGACACCGCATCTACCGCGAGATAGACATTTTCAAAAACGCTTAACCAAGGCAATAAAGCATAGTTTTGAAACACTACCATGCGATCGGGCCCGGGTTTAGTAATTTTCTTACCGTTAACTTTAACAATGCCATCGGTGGGAGAAGAAAAACCCGACACCATATTTAATAGGGTCGATTTACCGCAACCGGAGTGACCGATCACACAGATAAATTCACCTTCATTGATGCTGAGATTAACATCCTTAAGGACGGTGTAGGGGCCTCTAGCAGTGGGATAAACCTTAGAAACTCCTTCAATGGTGACAAAAGCTTCTTTACTGGGGGTCTGGGTTGCTCGGTTAACGGTGTCGGTGGTAGTGTACATGATTAGTCTTTGGGGGAAATTAGTTAATAGGAGCAATGGCTGGGGATAATTGGCTAGGAATTATCCCCTTAGTCGATTTTTAGGCAATTTTGCGAGATTCACTGGCACTAGGACGAGCATCAATAGCCACTTCGGCCATGGTGACGTTTTGTTTGATCTCTAAACTATTGAGATAACCGATCGGATCCTCGGCATCAAACTCGATACCATCGAATAAAAGGATCGGTGTGCGACGATATTTAATATCCCCTAGACCCAATTCCCGGGCCGCGGTACTAAAGACACCCACCCGACAGACGCGTTCGAGAATTTCTACCCAGTTACGGGGGAAAGGAATGTGGCCCCAGCGCGCCATTTGGGTCATCATCCAGAGGTGTTCGGTACGACTGGGACGATTGACTCCATCCCCAAAGAACAGATGGTGTGCATATTCTTTCATCGGTTGATCGAGACTGCACGCGTAGGAGTTGGGATCACCTAGTTGGATATAATCTATATTGGTACTAAGGTACTGACGACTAGCGAGGATTTGACGAATTTCTTCCTGATTCCCTTCCTCGGCACAGTAGCGACAACCTTCCAGCAGTGCTTTAACTAAAGCGACGTGGGTATTAGGGTATTTATTGGCCCAATCTTCCCGGACTCCCAGGGCCTTACCCGGGTGGCCCTGCCAGATTTCTAAGTCGGTAGCGACAGTGTAACCGATATCTTCCATAGCGGCCCGTAGGTTCCAGGGTTCACCGACACAGTAACCGTCAATACTACCGGTTTTCAGGTCGGCTACCATTTGGGCTGGGGGAATAGTTTCGAGGTGAACGTCTTGATCCGGGTCAATTCCCGCTGCCGCTAACCAGTAACGTAGGAGCAAATTGTGCATCGAGGAGGGGTGAACAATGCCAAAAATATGGCGCTGCTCCTTCGATTCCAATAGCATCTGTTTTAAAGCGTTACCGTCAATCACTCCCTCGTCATAGAAGCGTTTAGCGAGGGTGACACCGTTACCGTTACGAGTCATAGTCAGGGCGCTGACAATCGGCAAAGGTTGCTCCTGATAACCACCGACGGTTAACCAGGTGGGCATTCCCGAAGGCATTTGCGCCCCGTCGAGGAATCCCCCTGCGATCCCATCCACAACCCCTCGCCAACTGGTTTCCCGGACTAAATTCACCTCATCTAGACCATGTTTAGTGAAGAATCCCTTTTCTTTGGCCACTGCTAGGGGCGCGCAAGCGGTGAGGGGAACAAAACCGATTTCTAGATTGACTTTTTCTAAACCGTGACGGGCAATCACTTCGACTTTGCGGGCGCGCAGTTTTTTGATCCGTTTTTGTTGGTTGAGGAAATAGATAATCTCACTCCGGAGACTGTAGTAACTGGGGTGTTCTACCACTTCCATGCGTTTGCGGGGACGGGGGATATCCACTTCCAAAATACCGCCAATTTTTGAGCCGGGGCCGTTGGTGAGCATGACGATGCGATCGGATAATAGCACCGCTTCATCCACATCGTGCGTCACCATTACCGAGGTCATTTCGTATTCTTCGCACAGCTGCATTAACTGTTCCTGTAGATTACCTCTAGTCAGGGCATCTAACGCGCCAAAGGGTTCGTCTAAAAGCAGCACTTTCGGACGGATGGCTAGGGCGCGAGCGATCGCTACCCGTTGTTTCATCCCCCCCGATAATTCGTTGGGACGTTTATCCACTGCATGACGAAGATTGACCAGATCGATATATTTTTCGACTTCAGCTTTTCTTTCGTCTTCTGATAGTTGGGCGAGAACTTGATCGACGGCCAGAGTAATATTTTCTTTGACAGTTAACCAGGGCAAAAGGGAATAGTTTTGGAAGACTACCATGCGATCAGGTCCCGGTTTTTTAATGCTTTGACCTTGCAAAGTCACCACTCCTTCCGTGGGCAAATCTAAACCAGCGATCATGTTTAAGAGGGTTGATTTTCCGCAACCAGAGTGACCGATGAGGGAGATAAATTCCCCTTTTTTTATCTGTAAGTCAATCCCTTTCAAGGCCACATATTCACCGCCACTACTGAGGGGGAATACTTTATCGATGTTATCGACAGCGACAAACAAACTCATAGTTTTTTCTCCTTAAATTTGCTCAAGTTTCAGTTATTTAGAAATGGGGAAAGTTTCCCCATTTATTCCCTATTGACGAACGATTTGATTTTGCAACCAAGCCATAAAGCGATCGAGTAATAAACCCACACCACCGATATAAAACAGCGCGAGAATAATATCGCTGATGTAGTTATTTTGGTAGGCATCCCAGATAAAGAAACCGATACCGACGATACCCGACATAACGATTTCAGCCGCGATAATCGCTAACCAAGCTAAACCGATCGCAATTCTCAAACCAGTGAAGATGTAGGGAAGTGCCGAGGGAATTAATATCTTGAAGAAGAATTTTTTGCTGGACAATTGCAAGACTTGTTTAACGTTGATATAGTCTTGGGGAATTTGTTGGACACCGACGGTGGTATTAATCAAAATCGGCCAAACTGCGGTAATAAAGATCACGAATAAAGCAGCAGGTTGGTTTTGTTGTAAAGCGGCCAAAGATAGGGGAACCCAAGCAAGAGGAGGAACTGTTCTCAGGAATTGGAAAAGGGGATCGAGGGCCTTATTTAAGAAAGAATTTAAACCGACCATAATCCCAACGCCAATACCAACCACTGCGGCAAAAGAATAACCGATTAATACCCGTTGCAGACTCGCTAAAGTTTGCCAGAATAGTCCCTTATCAATGCCCCCACGATCAAAGAAAGGATACATTAAATAGGTACGAGTCCGTTCATTGGTGATTAGGTCGGATGGGGGGGGTAATTTGATTAATCCCAGCATCGAGACTAATTGCCAAACAATCAGAAAACCCAGGGTACCGATAATAGGGGGAAGAATGTCTTGGGAATGCTTTTTCCAGAATTTACCGAAGTTGAAACCACCTTTACCTGTTCTGCTGACGCTACTTGCCATTTTGCCGTTTTCCTTTGTTGAAGATAAAGTTACTTGATTGGGGAGAGAAGAAAACACTTTTGGGATTAATAGACTAGATATTTTATGCCCCTAGCCTATCGAGAAAAGCTCGCTATTTTTTAATTGCCAAACTATCGAGATAAGCTTGGGGATTAGCGGGGTCAAAAGTTTTGCCGTCGAAGAATTTTTCGACACCGCGGGAGGTACTGGTGGGAATATCGGCCGCAGGAACTCCTAATTCTGTAGCTGCCGCTTTCCAAAGATCCTCGCGGTTAACTTTGTCGATTAATGCTGAGGCAGTGGTTAAAGTTTCTTTCGGCAAGAAACCCCAACGAACACTTTCGGTTAAAAACCAGAGATCATGACTCTTGTAGGGATAGGAAACGCTACCGGCGGGATCTTTCCAGTAGAAAACCCCTTTATTTTTGTCGGTGATTTCCGGTTTGCCGTCACCCATTTTCTGTATTCCTTTGAGGGGACCTGCGATAATTTCTTCTTTGAGGTTGAAATAAGCCGGTTTAGCGAGAATTGCCGCCGCTTCTGCCCGATTTGCCTCCTGATCGAGCCATTGCTGCGCTTCCATAACTCCTTTTAATAGTGCCTTAGTAGCTTTCGGGTTTTTATCCACCCAATCGGCGCGGATAGCGAGGTATTCTTCTGGGTGATAGGGCCAGATTTCTGCGGTTAAAGCTGACATAAAACCGATCTGATCAGCCACAATTCTCGCCGGCCAAGGATCGCCGGTACTAAACGCATCCATGGTTCCGGTTTTCATGTTGGCCACGGTTTGGGCTGCGGGTACGGCAATTAGGTTAATATCCGTATCGGGGTTAATACCACCGGCGGCTAACCAGTAACGAATCCAGAAGTCCTGATTAGCTTTCGGGAAAGTATAGGCAGCTTTGAAGGGAGTTCCCGTCGTTTTCATGCCGAGGATGTAATCTTTGGCGGGTTTTAGGTCTAAACCGATATTTTTGCCTTCGTGTTTACCTGCGATCGCAATTCCGTTACCCTGGGTGTTTAACTGCGCTAACACATACATGGGGACTTTAACGTTATTTTTGGTGATTAGTCCCTCGGAAATTAGGTAAGGCATGGGCATTTGCCACTGTCCCCCGTCAATTCCGCCCGCATCTGCGCCAATTTCGACGTTATCTCTAGCGGAACCCCAGTTTGCTTGTTTGGAGACTTCCACATCGGGCATCCCGTGTTTGGCGAAAAAGCCTTTTTCCTTGGCAATAATTAAGGGTGCGGCCTCAACGATAGGAATATAACCTAATTTAATTTTGGTGGTTTCAGGAGCTTGTTCCGGGGCGATGGCGACGGGAGAAGCAACCGGGGAAGCGGGCGCGGTGGTGGTGGTTCCACCCGTAGTGTCGGGGGGATTACCAACACAACCTTTGAGGACAACAGCCCCTGCCGCTGAAACTGCCGCCGTGGTTAAAAATTTCCGTCTCGAAAAATTTGACATAGAATCTCCTACCTGCTTGCTAAAGCAAATATGTGTGCTGAATTATGGGTAAAGGAATCCCTCGCTAAACTTTCCCTCTAGCCCGTGCTATAGAAATTTAGCTATGGAATATTGAATCTCGATTGAACTTACTAAATAAGTCTAGCGGAATTTGGAAAAAATAATTAATCCGAGCGAGAATTTTATTTACAAAAATTTAATTCGATTGATAAGAATTAATTAAGACCATTGATATATCTAGCTTCTAGCCACTTAAAAAGGTTTCCGCAGGAGCGCCGGCGCAGGGGTGATGGGGTGATGGAAGTGGGGAGAAACAACAAAATGAGCCAAGGGTGAGTTTTAGGAATGCGGTTCCTTCCGGCTTGGTAGAATGGACAATATGCTTTCACCCCAAAGTAATGACCAGATCTAAAAAGCCGAAATCACCGAACTCCTCTGATTCGCCTACCTCTCCTTCCTTGGCTCTGTCTTCCCTACATTTTCGTCTCCAAGCTTTAGAGGAGGAGCATCAGTGGCTCCTTAAGCAGATTGGCAGAAAACGCAACGAACTGAAGAAATTCCTCGACCAGATGCGTTCCTTAGCGACGGAGATTTTCCAGAGAGGGCAACCCCTCTATCAAAAACTTACCGACCTCGACCGCGAAATACACGCCCTTTTTGACGAAATCCTCACTGCTAGAAAATTGGGGCAGCAGACAAAAAAAAGGATTCTCGGAATTTACGAGACACTTCAGTTAACGGGGGTGATTAGCCCAAAATTTGAGGATGGAGATGAAGAACTTGACGAACTTTTCGGAGACGAAGAGTCGGAAGGATCATCGGAGCAATCCGCGCAGGATTTCTTCTCTGGGGGAGACTCCTATAACCGTCACGATGATGGAACAGAGATATCACCTGAAAGCTCGCCTAAATCTCCTGAATCTAGACAAATACGCCGCACTTTCCTGAGAATGGCTGAGATTTTTCACCCCGACAAGGTTACAGACCCCGAAACTCGGATGCGTCACAACGAGATTATGAAGGAAGTCAACCGCGCCTATAAAGAGGGAGATATTGCCAGACTGCTGGAAATCGAACGACAGCATCAAATGGGGGACACTTTCGAGGTTGAAGGCTCATCGGAAAGCGACCTCAAACGACAGTGCGAGAGGGTTGAAACCAATAACGAACTACTCAAAAAGCAGTACGAGAACCTGAAGAGAGAACTGCGATCGGTGCGAAATACCCCGGAAGGCGAGATGGTGAGGGCCAGTCGCGCTTGTGAGAAGGATGGCATCGACCCGATTGAGCAAATGCTAGAGGAGATGAAATTACAAGTTCAATCCACCGAAAAAATCTATAATTTTGTCCGTGACTTCCGCGATAAAAAGATAACGGTTAAAGAGTTTCTGCGCGGACCGGTCAGGATGGGCAGAAGCCCGGAAGAGATGGAAGACATTCTTGATCAACTTCTGGAGCAACTTCGCGGAATCAGCCGTTAAAGAGAGAAAGCCAATATTTAGGGTATGCGGCAAAAAGTTTCTTGTGGGGGCCGAGTGTAGGGTTTTACCGATTTTGAGGGGGTCAATTACCTAATTTTCAGGGAAAAAGTCCCTGAATTTTCCCCCCAATCACTCCAATGGTCGGCACTTTTTGAGGGAAAAAAAGTCTAAAAACTTTATCCAACAAGGTTTTTAGATTTATTCAGCAAACCCTATATATTCTCGAATTAGTTAGGCGATTAGCTTTAACGCCAATTCTCCCACGATAATCCTTGAATACGAGCAAATTCTTGGGGATTGGCCGTAATTAATTTAAGATTATGAGTAATCGCCGTTGCACCGATTAACAGATCGTAAGCACCAATGGGAGTGCCGGATTGTTTGAGAGCTGCTCTAATTTGAGCGGCGCAAATGGCTTCTTGATTGCCAAAGGCAAGAATTGAGATAGAAGCAAGAAATTCGTCAAGAATGGGTCTTATTTTCTTTGCCTTCGCTGGGTTAAGAAGTAGTCCATATTCGATTTCCATTAAAGTTATCGCAGAAACGGCAATTTCCCTAGGAGAGTGATTTTTGATCTGCCCTAGAGTGTTGCTATCACCTTTGACAAAATCACTAATCGTACAAGTATCGAGTAAAACCAGCACTAAATCACCTCATCTTCTCTAGGTGGGGAAAGTTCCTCTCTATAAGCTTCAAAAACAATAGCATCACTTATACCTTGAAAATTAAGGATAGTTGACGACCATTGAGACTGTTCTTTTGTGGTAATTAAAAGCTGTATTGCTTCTCGAATCAAAGCATTCTGGGATTTGCCTGTAGAGCGAGATAAAGCCTGTAGTTGCTGACTTAATTCATCTTCCAGATAAAGGTTGAAGTTCATAACTTAAATTAAGCAAATAAGTAGCTGGTTATAATTAAATGAAAAATGGACTTTAGGTTCGATCCCCCCTGCCCCCTTGATAAGGGGGGTGCCGGTAGGCGGGGGGATCCCCCTTGATAAGGGGGCATCTGATAATTTTTAACGCCTACCTACTTAGGGTTTGCTGAAAAAGTTTTTCGTGGGGACAGGGTGTGGGGTGTGGGGTGTGGGGTGTAGGTTTTTACCCATTTTCATCTGGTAAATTACCTAATTTTCAGGGAAAAAGTCCAGGGATTTTCCCCCCGATCCCTCCCAGATATGGGACTTTTTGATTGACCAAAAGTCTAAAAGTCTTACCCAACAAGGTTTTTAGATTTATTTAGCAAACCCTACTTATCAATTAACTTTATTATAACAGGATAACTTCTTTCTTTTCTGGGCTGAGATATTTATCAGCGTTTACTATTCTAATAGCAAACTGACCAGCTTTTTGAGCAACTTTACTACCCATAATATAACACCACCTTCCCAACTGATAACCGATAATTCTTTCATTGTCTTAATAAAATTTAAAATTAACGCCATTTTCTCAAAAAAATCGACCCGCCTAAGAGCGGGAAAGAAAGGAAAAGAGAAAAAATAGGGAATAAGGGTAAAAAGGGAAAAAAGAGAAAAAGGGCTACAAAGTCCTCCCAGCACCGCACACCACCCGAAAACCGTAGTCGCCGCTGTAGTCGCGGCGGTAGTCGTCGTAGCGGGAAGCGGAACGGCAGTTAAATGGATCGATGTACCAAGAACCGCCCCGCAGAGAAGAATGATTATCATACCCATTTTCTGTCCAGACACTGCCATCCCTCGGCGCACCGTCATAGTTATCGTGCCAGGTATCGGCGCACCATTCCCAGACATTGCCGTGCATATCGTACAGTCCGAAGGCATTGGGGGAAAATTGTCCCACAGGAGTCGTTTCTTCTCGATATTCTCCTTTGGGTTCATCAGCGTAGGTTTTGCTGGCATTGTAGTTAGCCAATTCCCCCGTAATGGTTTCCCCAAAGTGAAAGGCGGTTGTTGTCCCCGCTCTACAAGCGTATTCCCATTCCGCTTCACTCGGTAGTCGGTATTCCCGAACCGTTAGTTTCGATAATCTCGCACAGAATTCGATCGCATCGTACCAGTTGACTTGTTCCACGGGTCTATCCCAGCGCGTGGGCGATCCCCCCCTAGCCCCCCCTTCAAAAGGGGGGGAATCGGAAGCCCCCCTTAAAAAGGGGGGTTTGGGGGGATCTTTAAAGTAGGAAGGATCAGGATCAAGGTCTTTTTCTACTTTTAAATCGGTGCGAGAGGCAACTGCTCTCCACTGGGCCTGGGTGACGGGATATTTACCCATGAAAAAGGGGGGGACAGTTACTTGATGTTGAGGACGTTCATCATCAAAACTATCTTTCTCATTTGCTGGTGAACCCATCGTGAAAGTTCCCCCCAGTATGGCAATCATTTCTAGGGTGATGTCGTTGCCCAAATCTTGGGTGAAATATGAGGCTTCAGCCTTTTCTCGTTCGACTTCCTGACCTTTGGCATTTACTTTTACCACATCAAATGTCATTGTGTTGATTTCCCCTAAATGTTATCTCACTTGCCTTTAACCAAACTTTCTAATTCCATTATCTTTCCCTCGACATCAAGCCACTACAGTGGCACCCCTGAGATAATCTTCTAGTTGGCGATCATTGTCGTGACTGAGATTGCCTAGAGGTAAAGTTTCGACGCTAAAAGCTCTCACCTCGCTAACTTCTAATGTATCTTTGATCTGAAAATTCCCCGCCGCTGTCACTTCAATTAACAATGAAATGGAGTGAATGCGCGGATCACGCTCAAAAGAGGAATAAACCCCGACTAAACGCCCTAAACTGACTAAATTTAATCCTGTTTCCTCTTTTAATTCCCTTTGAGCAGTATTAAAAATATCTTCCCCCCAATCGATCATTCCCCCCGGTAGGGCCCATTTGCCGGTGTCTCTGCGTCGGATTAAAACAATTGTACCATCAGCAAGCAGCGGAATTATTGTCACCCCAGTTACAGGATGACGAAAGATAATTCCCATCACACTTTTAATAAAATGCCAAACACGACCCATATATAAAGCTAAAAAATAAAAAAAGGGGACGGGATTACTGGAGTTAGGACTTTTGCCTATTGCCTATTGCCTAACACCTATCCCCCAACCCCTAACAATATCAATCTTGACATCCTCGCCGCCCTAAAAGTGCGGCGATTCCTAAACCTCACGATTTAAGTTTCTGCTTCCACCACCGTCGCATACCACAGTTAAAAAACCATGTACTGTCTTACACAGAGTCCACAGACTTTCGCCCCATTTC
>NZ_JAPZQM010000343.1:0-2793 GCF_027530565.1 Microcystis sp. LE19-10.1B
ATGGGAGTGATCAGGGGGAAATTCAGCTACTTTTTCCCTGAAAATTAGGTAATTGACCCCCTCAAAATCGGTAAAACCCCACACCCCACACCCTACACCCTACACCCTGCCCCTAGGAAAAACTTTTTCAGCAGACCCTAACTATTGAGTTAAAAACAGGCGATTTCAAGAGGAAGGGGGCAATTCTAAGGGTATAGCCCCGATTATTCCCTTACGAAAATCATTGAGTAACTGCATGGCTGCCCTTTCTTTATCTTCTTGATATTTGAGATTGGCCAATTTTTCGATAAAATCTTCCCCGGTCATGTCTAGAGTATTCAACCCATAACGAGATTCTAAAAGTCCTTCATACTGTAATTCTCTTAATAAATCGACAAAAGCCGCCGCTATCCTTTGGTTATCATAACCAGCATCGCCAATATCCTCACAGATAGCTAATTTCACCGCATCCCTTTGATTATCTAAACGGGAAGGAATCACCCCCGGCGCATCTAATAGTTCTAAGGTGTCGGAAATTCGTACCCATTGTAATTGTCGCGTTACTCCGGCCCTGCGGGCGCTGGCGACGACTTTTCGCCCTAATAAACGGTTAATCAGGGCAGATTTGCCCACATTGGGAAACCCGATCACCACAGCCCGCACTGGACGCGGTAACATTCCTCTTAGTTGACGTTTTTGGTTAATTTCATCGCCAATTTTTTCCGCCGCTTTGATAATTGCTTTAACTCTTTCTCCCTGTTTAGCGTTAGTAAAATAGACGGTTTTTCCTTGACTTTTAAACCATGTTACCCATTGTTGCTGGGCAGATTCGGGAATCATATCGAGACGATTTAAGATTAACAAGCGCGGTTTATTGCCAATCCAATCGTCCACCTGCGGATGATGGGAAGCTAAGGGAATGCGAGCATCGCGCACTTCTAAGACCACATCCACGAGTTTAAGATGTTCCTTGAGTTTTCTTTCCGCTTTGGCAATATGACCGGGATACCATTGAATTAACGACATGGGAGATGGGAGTATAAAATTAAATCTTATCAGGAATAGTCCCTAGATAGCTATAATTATCTGAGAAAAAGTTTAGTAATTTCACTGCAATTATAACAGGATTGTCGATGACTAATTTAAAAAAATGGCAAATTATTAAATCCGAGCTAGTTTTTCATAATCGTTGGTGTCAAGTCCGTCAAGACGCGGTGAAGTTATCCTCCGGACAAGTTATCGATGATTATTTCGTTAATATTCGTCCTGAAATTGTTTTAGTTGTTCCAGTTACTGGGGATAATCAATTGGTTTTTGTCCGTCAATATCGTCACGGAGTTAAGGAAATTTTATTGGAATTTCCTGCCGGAGCAGTAGATGCGGGTGAAGATGATATTACTGCGGCAGCGCGTCGGGAATTCGAGGAGGAAACCGGTTATCAAAGTGATTCTCTAATACCTCTGGCTGTTTTGTACGATAATCCCGTTAAAGATACTAACAGAATTCATATTTTTTTGGCTCTTAATGCTACTCCCACAGGTCAACAAAAGTTAGATATTACCGAGGAAATTGAAGTTATTCTTCGACCTTTACAGGAAATTAATCCACAGGAAATTACCGTCTCTGGTAGTTTAGCTGCTTTCTATCTAGCGAGGGATTTTTTAAAGCAAAATTAAGGAGTTATAGCAGTTATATTAATGGGGAGGTAGGAAGTTTTCGTTTATTCCCACTTCCCCACTTCCCGCTCTCCTACCTCTGCGCTTTTCTCTACTGTTTGAACGGGATTTGTATTACTTTAAGTTTTATTTTTTTTTCACTTGTCTATGAGTAATTTTTTGATGATTGCTGGCTTTATCCTATCAGCTTATGCGATTGTTGCCAACGATTCCCTACAAACTTTAGGGACTTTTTTAAGTGCCAATGAAGAACGTCCCTGGTGGATTTTATGGCTGTACACCAGTATAATCTTAGCCTCGATTTTTATCGCTGGTTGGTATATTAATCAGGGAGATGTGGCTTATAATCGACTAGAAATGATTCCCTTCCCAGAAACTTTTACTTGGATTTATATCGTTCCTCCCTTAGCAATTTTAATTCTCACCACTTGGGGAATACCTGTGAGTACAACCTTTTTGGTTTTAACAGTTTTTGCTCCCCAATCTCTAGATGAAATGTTAGTTAAATCCGCTTGGGGTTATGCTCTTGCTGTTATAGTGGGGTTAGTCATCTATCGAATTATTTATCGATTAGAAAACTTTTTCCTAGAAACAGTTAATAAAGAACCTCAAAAAATCTGGGTAGTTTTACAGTGGTTATCCACCGGGTTTCTCTGGAGTCAATGGTTAATGCAAGATTTTGCTAATATTTTCGCCTATCTTCCCAGAAAGTTGGCAGCAACATGGTTAGTTTTATCTCTAACAGTTATGCTACTCCTGCAAACCATCATTTTTATTAATCATGGTGGTCAAATCGAGAAAATTGTCACTAGCAAAACTAACGCCCATGATCCGCGTTCTGCAACAATTATTAACTTAATTTATGGCTTAATTTTACTCTTTTTTGTTGGCTATAATCATATTCCCATGAGTACCACTTGGGTATTTTTAGGTTTATTAGGAGGTCGAGAAATTTCTCTGACTTTAACCAGAGAAACCCCTAATTTAGCCGCCACGGGTAAATTGGTTTTAGGGGATGCCTTGAAAGCTTTTATCGGTATGATTGTTAGTGTTGCTATCGCTCTTGCTTTACCTCTAATCGCTCAAAAACTTAACTATCTATAGGAAGTGGGGTGTGGGGTGTGGGGTGTGGGGTGTG
>NZ_JAPZQM010000352.1:0-4046 GCF_027530565.1 Microcystis sp. LE19-10.1B
GGCGCGGCGAAGAGTTAAAATAGTCTATAGTTACTTGCGCCATAAAAGCCCTTTTCTTAAAACCTGTCAGCTTTTTTGCCGCATCTTTCAAGCTTGATTTGATTTTTTCAGTCAGTTCAGTTACCATAGTTGAGAGTGGGAGTAACAAGTTGCTTCTCTAGTCTAGATGGTAATTTATTAATACGCAAGTCCCTAATCCACCACTTAAACCACCAAGTCCACCATTGAGAACGTCTTTTCGGATTTTCCATATTAGGTTTAACCGTTTATTCCAGTCGTTGTTTCTTTCAGCTACTTACGATGCCGAAGGCACTGCGTAGCAGATCAATCGCATTTTGTGGTTAACGGTCGTACACCCCTGTAACCCAGCGAAAAGCAGGGGTTATGTAACTCACTAAAGAACGCTCTTCTACCACAGCATGGACATCTGCGGTAGTCCCGTTGGTAATTCTTTGGGGCGCTCCCTTAGCTTGAGTCCAGTAAAAACCACTCGGTGTATTGCGATCGACCTTCAGCGCTAAAGTGGCTTTGATAACACTTGCATTGACGGGTATAGGCTTATCGCGATCGTCTTCATCTCTACCCAGAAACAGCTTGCTGGCGAGTTCATTACTTCCGACTATATTTGCCAGTTCTGCCACAGTTACCGGCTGCTGATCGACGGTAATTACCTTAGCAACGATACCCCCATAGCGTTCGCGATCATAGAGATCGGGAACGACTTCTACTTCCTGGCCTGGTTCTAATCGTTTGGCATCACCGCTCTTAAACAAAGCTACCACATTGGTCTTGGCCTTTAGATTGGAGACTTCTAACGTACCGATGCGCCCCCCCCGGAGCCAGAACTTCCCCCGGATTAACAGATAAGTCTAAAATCTGGCCGTTGTACAGACTCACTACATTTTTGTTGGCTTGAATAGTGGTTTTTAACGTATTAATCTCTCGTTGCTGGTCAGCGATCGCATTGTAACGAAGAATATCACTGGCTGTATCTTGGAGGTCTATTTGCCGTTTTTCTGTGTTTAGTATATTATTCTGTGCCGCCCGTGTTCAACTACTGGCAGGCTTTCATCAACCCCCTTAAGGCGGTCGCAACGCGCTCGCTACGCGAGACCGAGTTCTATTTGGACGCGATTGATACTATTAGAAGCCTCTAGATTATTGAACTGAAATAAATAGGAGGGAAAATCTAGCTTGGCGACAGCCCCCTCTTCGATAAGTTTATCGTAGGCGGCTAGTCTTTGATCCGTTGAGTTCTGGAAATTTTTAAGGTATCGAGCATGGGAGAGATAGGCTTCTCGCTGTTTTTGATTACTGGATAATTGAACTTGAAGTGCTTTAATCTGAAGCTGATTCGCCTTTTGCTGGCGATCTATTGAGGCTGCATTCAATTGGCGACGACTCACTTCAATAGAGTCAACTCTTTTATCCTGCTGCTTGAGAGCTGCTAGTCTATCCTTTTTATCCTTTAATTCTGTTTCTAATTCAGGAAACTCTAAAGGTGCCAGTAATTGCCCTTTTTTGACAGAATCTCCCGGTTGAATCAGGAGGGTTAACACCCGCCCACCTTGACGGGGTTCGATATTAACAATAGAACGAGGAATCAAAATGACCGCTCGTCCTTGAATAGGAGTCGGAATCTTGCCAACTATCGCCCAATAACTCAGTCCTCCGAGCAAAAGACCGACCGGCATTAAGCGCAGGATTATCTCCCCTAATCTTCCTGTTGGCTCCGAATATTTAAACGTTTTTTCCGAATTAATTTTAGGATCAATTCCCGTTTTTATTTGATTATTATCCTGATGTTCTATCCTAGCCTGTGTTGTTTTCTTCGCACCCATATCTGGCTGCTGATGATTCTGATCAGACATAGATTCGGCTTGATTCTTTGCCATTGTACTGAAATGAGTAAAAATCACTTAATTTGTAACATTATAAGCATTCAGAGGATATTACTTTAGACCAGGAAAATCCTCTCAAAAAACCGCTCAAGCTATTTTTGAGATATGATAACTAGGCTACCTCGAAAGATTTACCGAAGGCTCAAACCTTTAAAATTTCCTGTAAGAAACCTAATAAAGTAGTACACTTGATGTGACCTAAAACAACCTAATAGGCAGCAAGTGTTTGAGTCCAACACTCCGACTAGAGAGATAATCTATCGAACGAGTTTACACCATTCCAGCTTCTAACTCACATAAGGCGTATAGTCTCATTGTGACCGTTCAGGGGGGGGGATGTCAAGCCGCCAGTGGCATTGACTCCGTGGAAGAACTCTCCTGGGGTAGCAGAGAAGGAGAAGAACTGCCTTTGCTAACTAACGTCAGCATCCGCGCCACAAAAACACTACCCGCCTCACTTTGAGAACCAAAGCTAGTGCGCCGCCACAGCACCGTTGCTCTAGCTGTTCTATCTTCAAACCTAACTGCACTACTAGCTGTCTGACGTTGGCGGTCGTTCTTTCCCAATCCCCTGCACCAATTCCTGGTATCAACCGTTGGTGCTTCTCATCCATGCCCCTTAGATTACCAGATTTCGTCCCCCCCTGAACGGTTACCAACATTTTAAAGGCGGTTTTTGGGGCAATTCCATGTGTACTATCATGCTAAAAACCTGAAGTCTTGTGAAATAGAATCGTTAATCCCGTTAAATTTTAGCCCGTATTATGTTAACTAAAACCTGAAACCTTTGCTACAGCGCAAATTTAGAAGTGCTGACTTAATAACTTTTCTCTATTTTTTAAATAAGGAATTTTGTCATTTTCTTTAGGAAAGTTATTACGAACAAACTTAACTAAAAAAATGCAAGATATAACTGATAAAATTGAGTATAGGACTAAAAAAGGTTCATTTATTTTCCTATAGTCAAGAATTGAAATATAGGGAAAGTTGAATTTTTGATCATAAAAAATAAACCATAACATATTAGATATTAGGGTTGTAATTGCCTCAAACACAAATATATCTAATAAATTGGCAGTTTTAAAAAATAAAATGGATAAGATCAATATGTAAAACAAACTAACTAGGAAATTGGGCTCAAACGTAGGAAGCAACAATATAAAAAATATAAGAAGTATCACTAAAATAGCTTTTTTATTTCCCAGTTTAAGAGATATTTTTTGTAATAAAATTCCTTGAAATAAAAAAATAAGCAATGGAGACGCTATTAAAATGCCAATTAAAAAATAAAGTAAAAACATTCCAAAATCTTGAGGATTATATTGATTAATTATTTTTTCCATATGGTCAGGCAATATTAAAGAAAAACTATAATAAATTAACCTACCCAATGAGATCGAAAAAGTAGTGTAGATAATCGCTATTTCAGTAATTATTCGCCAAGAGATTTTCAGATTAGGAATAAAATCTTTGAGTTTAAAATCTGCTATTTTTAAATCTCTTATAACTAACAATAACCACAGAAAGATGTAGAATGCGGAGAAAATTGTTCTTTGTCCACTTGTTTCGTTGAAAAATCCCGTATAGTCCCAATTATTAAGTTTAAAAAGTGGCATTGCACAGATCACCATTGTGTATAGTAAACCTATGCTGTAGAATAAAAAAATTTCTACAAGGTTAATTTTTTCAAAAGGAGTAGTCGTTGACTGTTCTTCAGATAAATCTTCTGAGGATATAACGGTATTTTTAGGAGTAATTGCCGATAAAAGAAATAAGCCAACAAAACTAAGTAATCCTACTATCCCCCAACTAGGTGAGTATCCTTTACTTTGAATGTAACGAGAACAACCCTTAACAAAAGGAAAATATCCATATATTAATAATCCTAATACAATAAATGCTAACACGCCTAATAAGGGTGATTTATCAGGAATAATCTTAGCCTTTGAAAGTACCACAATAGTTATCAAGGGAAGCCATTGAATACTTAATCCCTTCATAATTAATTTAATCTCTTCGGGTCTAATTCCCCGCCGCTCGCGGCGTACAATAGAAAAATGAGTGAATACATCCATAAGAGCCATAATGTAAGTGTTTTGCTATATCATTTAGTGTTCCCAGCCAAATATCGTAAAGCCGTTTTCG
>NZ_JAPZQM010000769.1:0-19393 GCF_027530565.1 Microcystis sp. LE19-10.1B
GGGCATAAATCGACTAAATCCTTATCTGGCAAGAGACTTAATTGATTAGTTCGCTCTAGAGCAAAAACAATTGACAAAAATCGCTAAATGCCTTTCTCTATAAGGGTTCCATCCCTTATAACCCCCGTCCATTGCATAACACAAACCGAAGAGCCCTGACTCCTAACTCCTAATAATTAATTATCAGGATTTTTTGGCAATTGTCCAAAAGGGAAAAGTCTGACTGGGATTGATGATAACCCCCGTGATGCCATGGCGAGCAAAAGCGTATTCCTTGGTTTGCCAAAGGGGAATATAGGGAACTTCATCGGCGAGAATTTCTTGAATTTTGCCAAAAATCTGCTTTCTTTTGGCTGGGTTACTTTCCCGACGGGATTGTGCGATTAATTGATTCATTTCTTGACTATAAAAAAATGAGCCTTGACTTTGCGATCCTCCTTCTTCGCAGCCAGTTTCTGGGGAACCTTTAGCACAATCTAAAAAGGGATAAATATAGTTATCTGCATCCAAAAAATCGGGATACCAATTAGATAGAGCAGTGGTATAAAGTCCCCGGCTAATATTACGGAAAAAGGCCGCTCCTAGGATACTATTGGGTTCAAATTGAATCATATTATCTAAATCCCGTTTTGCTAGAGCTTTCATCACTGCTGCCACGCTGCTGGAAGTAATCGATCCCGAGGAGTGCCAAACTTCTACAATTGCGGGTTTTTCCGGACTATAACCAGCGGCTTTTAGTAATTGTTTGGCTTGCTCTATATTATGGTTGCCATAGCGCTCTTTAAACACCGGTTGTGACTCGGAAAAAGTAGTAGGAATGAGACTAAAAAGAGGGATGCCTTGACCTTGTAAAATGCGATCATTAAGTAAATCTCGATCGACTAGAGAAGCAATGGCTTGTCGCACTAAAATATTATGGGTGGGTTCACTTTTGAGATTGACGCTCATAAAGTTAATTGCTGCCCCAGAAGATTCGATCGCTTGCGATTTTCCCTGGGCTGCTTCTGTGCGTAATTTTCTCACTTGAGGAGGCAGTAAAGATTGATAGGCAATATCCACCGCTCCCGTCTGAAAACCGTTAAATAAATTGGCAGGATTCGAGAGATAAATTTGCACATTAACTTCCTTATTTTTGGCTGGTTCTCCCCAATAGCGATCGAAGGCTTCTAAACTAAAAGAATCGCTGGTAACTGCTTTTAATCGATAATGTCCCGTGCCGATAAATTCTTCAGGTTTAAATTTACCCTCGCCAATTTGATAAAATTTGGGTGAAACTGCACAGGCTCCGGGGTAAGCTAAAAGAGCGGGAAAGGCGGCAAAAGGTCTGGTTAGTTTAATAGTAATTTCGTCTTCTTTGGTAGCAGTGATTTTATCAATTGTATCCCGGAGAAGAAAGGAAGGTTCACCACCATTTTTGATAAATCTTTCTAGGGAAAACTTCATCGCCTCTGCGTTAAAAACCGTGCCATCATGAAAAATAACTCCTCGACGTACTGGGATAGTATAGGTCAAACCATCGGGGCTAATTTGCGGTAATTCCGTGGCCAGGAGAGGCTTTAAATTAGTGGTTCCTTCCGCGTAGGTGTAGAGAGTTTCACCGAGATTATAAATAATAAAAAGTCCTGCTAACTCATAACTATCGGCCGGATCGATCGAGCGTGGTTTTAGGGTTGTCCCGATCATCAGGATATCCCTATCCCCCTGGGGTAAATTGGAATTAGTGGACTGACAGCCCACAGTCAGAAGAAGACAGAGGCAAAATAAACTTAAATAGCGATAAAGTTGGTGTAAAGGTTTCATCGATAGCGATTAACGGCAGCTAGGTATCAATCAATCCTATCATTTTTGTGCATAATCTTTTCCCCTAGGTTCCCTTAAGGAACTAGGTTGATTGCCTAATTGGTTGGGGAAAATTCTTCAATAACTGCACTGATTACCCAGACAATTAAACTAAATTTTCTGGTCGATGATGGCAAAAACTTGATCAATTTGGACAAGAAGAAGACCCTGGGCAGCAAAGGGTTTAAATGGTTCAGAATAGCTGGAGCTATGGAGGCAGATAGCAACCGATTAGAAACTCATCTTCTTTTATCTATCAGCCATTTAAGTAAGTAGTTATAATTAAATTGAAGATAGATTTTGCCTCTGATCCCCCCTGCCCCCCTTGATAAGGGGGGTGCCGATCCCCCCTTAGTCCCCCCTTGATAAGGGGGGTGTCTGATAACTTTTAACGACTACCTACTTAGGTTAATCCTGTCCCTTCCAAACAAGCTCGCTCGAAAATTGCCCCCGTGGTTACTGCCGAGGCTAAACTAGCACAAAGAAGATTGGCATCAGTAAAATTTGTTCCCCGTAAAATCGCCCCGAAAAAAATTGCTTCCTCTAAATCGGTTGCCGACAGATCTGCTCCGGACAGATTAGCGCTAGTAAAATCCGCTTGGGTTAAAATCGCCCCGACAAAACTCACTCCCCGGCCATCGACACCGCGAAAATCCGCCCCGGACAAATCTAGATGATTAAAAACCGCCCCGGCTAAAAAAGCACCGGCCAAACTTGCCCCAGTCACGATCGCATCGAGGAGAATTGCCCCGCGTAAATCGGCATTACGAAAATCTGCTCCCCTTAAATTTGCCCCTGTCAGGTCAGCACCGCGTAAATTTGCCCGTAAATTCGCCCCGGCTAGGTCTGCACCCGCTAAATCAGCCCCTGCCAAGTTCATGCCCCCTAAATCTTTTATCTCACCCCGACGAATTGCTAATAAATCAATACTGGGAAAAGTCATGTTCAGCCACGGTTAAATCCTGTAAAAATATCTTAGAATATTCGTAAACCTTTGTTAAGAAAGCGCTCCATGTCCCTAGAGCTATTATCCCTAGAAAATATTGAAGAAATCGCCCACCAATACGGATACTGGGCAGTATTTGTCGGCATCACCCTCGAAAATACCGGGATTCCCATCCCCGGGGAAACCATCACCATTGTGGGCGGCTTCCTTGCCGGTAGCGGTGATTTGAACTATTGGTTAGTTTTAGTCAGCGCAATTACAGGAGCAGTTTTAGGCGATAATTTTGGCTATTGGCTCGGTCGCGCCGGGGGTTGGCCGTTTTTGTTAAAAGTTGGCAAATTCTTTCGTATTCCGCCTCAAAAACTAGAATTAGCCAAGGAACAATTTAGTAAAAATGCACCCCGGGCGGTCTTTTTCGGTCGCTTCGTGGCTTTGTTAAGAATCTTTGCCGGTCCCATGGCGGGAATTGCCCGAATGCCCTACGGTCGCTTTTTCCTCTGTAATCTCGGTGGGGCAACGGTGTGGGCGACGATTATGGTGACATTATCCTTCTTTTTAGGCCGTTTGTTCCCCTTGCACCAGTTAGTCAGTTCTATGGCTCGTTTTGGTATCTTGGCTTTAATTATCGTCCTAGCCTGGACAATTATTCACCCCATCCTTGAGTCACGGAAAAAGGTGGCTTAAGTCCGTCATTTCAGTTATCAGTTATCAGTTATCAGTTATCAGTTATCAGTTATCAGTTATCAGTTATCAGCTTTTGAAGGCAAGAGGCAAAAGACAGAATCTGACAATTCTCCTACCTAAAAAGAAGGTTAGAAACTAGGCACATCAAAGCTTTTAGCTATCCCCTGGAAAGAAGGGGGCTTGTTACCTCATTCTTGACGGGGAGCCATTCATGGTGTTAATATAATTTTGTCCCAGATCGCAACTATACATACATCAACGGTGATTGCCCAAAAAATTACTTTTTCTAATGGATTGGAATGTTACTACAGTAGTAGCAAAGAGGAAACAGAATACATTTTTTCGGAAATATTTACTGAAAGGCAATATGAAGGGCATAATATCATCATCAAAGAAGGCGATGTAATCTTTGATGTTGGAGCTAATATCGGTCTCTTCTCTATTTTTGTCAAGGGAGTTGAACCAACAGCAAAAGTTTTCGCCTTTGAGCCAATCAAGCCAACTTTTGAGGTTTTGCAAAAAAATATTCATTTGCATTCTTTAGAGGATGTTGTTTTATTTAACTGTGGATTAAGTTCAGAGAATAACCCAGCAAAAATCTTTACTTTTTATCCCAATATGTCTGCTAATTCAACCACAAAGCCAGAGGATACCTTGGCTGCATTAGAAGATATTCAAGTCGATCAGAATTCCCAAAAAATAGAAAATTTGTTTGAAGAGTTTTTCCAAGAAAAAGAACAAGTAGCCTGTGAAGTAAGAACTCTATCTTCCGTAATTAATGAACTCGGTATTGACTCCATTGACTTACTGAAAATTGACGTGGAAGGAGAAGAATACGAAGTATTTCAAGGCATCGAAGCTAAAGACTGGCCGAAAATCAAGCAAATAGTGGCTGAAATTCACGATCAAAAGGGACGCTTAAAGCAAATAAGCCAAATGCTGGCAGACAATGGCTTCAAAATTCAACTAGAAAAAAGAGAATTACTACCTTTGACATTCGTGGATATTTTCCATTTATACGCTGTGCGTTAGTGGTTGAACTTTTATTCTCAAAGTTAATCTATTTTTCCAGAAAATTGGTTAATAACTGACTGAAACGTTGGGCAATAATCGGGGCATCAAATTCTGAAACTTTCGCTCTACCTGCCTTCCCTAAGGAACGAGCTTTTTCTGGATTGAGAAGCACTTCCGCTAATTTAGTCGCTAAATCTTCGGCATCTAAGGGATTGGCTAATAGACCTTGTACACCATCTTCAATCAACTCCGGTGTCGAGGAGGAACGACTGGCGACAATCGGTTTATAACTGGCCATAGCTTCAGCAAAAACTAGGCCAAATCCTTCTTGCAGACTAGGTAAACAAAAAACTTGACAATCAAGATATTCTTGGATCAGTTCTTGATAGGAAAGATAGCCGAGAAAAGTAACATTTTGCTCTAAATTGAGTTCTTGTGCCAGACGGCGTAAATTATTCCATTCAGGACCTTTGCTGGCAATTCGTACCTCCACATCAGGTATTTGACGGCGGAGAATTGCGGCGGCGCGGATCAAAGTGGCAACATTTTTGCGGGGATACTGGACACCGACACAAAATACTGTCGGCCTCCTCTGCTCGCGGTTTTTTTCCTCATGCTTGACCGAGGCGATCGCTGCATCCCACCTTTTGAGATCAATTAGAGAATGAACAATTTCGATATTGCCATCGTACTGATAAAGTTGCTTGAGTCTAGTACGGGAATACTCACTGGTAGAGATGACCAGATTCGCACGATGGACGCTCACTTTCTCGGCCTTTGCCATCAATTCTAAGGAAGTTCGCACCCAACCCCGCTCAAAGGTAGCTTCATCGGCAATAATACCGTGAATATAAACGATAAAAGGGACTTTCAGGCGATCGCTGATGGCGTAACCATCCATATCGTAACCCACCACCAGATCATAGTGGTCAAAGCGACGGGGATCGAGTCGCCAATTCCAAAGAAAGCGATGCGCCATATAGCCTAACGGCCCCGATGCTTTGGTTGGCGAGAAGACATCAACGATATGACCCTGGGAGCGCAACTCGTTAGTCAGATGGATATTCCCAACGAAGGTACCACTTCCGAGCTTGACATTTTGGGGAGTTGCTGTGATGATTGCTATCTTCATTTTTTGTCAAAGTTTATGGCAGCGGTTGGATGATGATGGGAAAATTAGAACAAATAAGGTAGGCGGGAGTGGGTGCGAATCAAATCTTGATTTTCCCTGATAACATTCTCAAAATCTATGGACGAACGGATATCCTCGCGTCCGTTAGCTTTTTTCGTCAAAACGATGAAATGTCCCTATGGAGTATTAGGATGTTAGAAAACAAACGCAGATTGATTAATTATCCATAGGAAAGCGGTTATCAAAAATAACCGCTTCTGCAATTTTCCAAGAATCTCTTTAACGTTCGCGGCGACCGAAATTTTTGCGCTCACCGCGGCCACCACCGCCAAAATTATCTTCTTTGGGACGAGCTTTATTGACTTTCATCTGTCGTCCCATCCATTCGGCCCCGTCAAGAGTTTCGATCGCTTTTGCTTCTTCCTCATCGGAGGACATTTCCACAAAACCAAAACCGCGCATTTTACCCGTTTCCCGATCTACGGGCAAGTAAACGCGACTAACTGTGCCGTATTCAGCGAATACCTCTTTCAAGTCATCTGTCGTGACGTCATAAACCAGATTACCAACGTAAATCGTCATGGATTGTCTCCCAATATCACAGCCATTTCGAGAAGGAGATCGGACACAACCCAGTCAAGGCCATCAGGGAAAAACCACTTCTGTTTGAAACCAATGCTGCTACCGAACCTAACTACTCTCTCTAAACTAGCATAGCTGATCAGTGATCGGTGATCAGTAGGAGTAGGGAGTATTAAGTGAGCAGTATTACAAGGCGGTTTTCTGCTTTCTTTTCACTGATTACTGTTCACCGATAACTGATTAGGGTAGCCAAGGATATTGACTAAAATCGGGGGGACGTTTTTCGAGGAAAGCCTGTTTACCTTCGGCTCCTTCGGCGGTCATATAGTATAGTAAAGTGGCATTGCCCGCTAACTCCTGTAAACCCGCTTGACCATCACAATCAGCATTAAAAGCCGATTTTAGGCAGCGAATCGCCAAGGGACTTTTTTCGAGAATTTCTAAGGACCATTTAATCCCTTCCCACTCTAATTCCTCCACCGGGACGACATGGTTAACCAAACCCATTTCTAAAGCTTGTTGGGCGTTATACTGCCGACAGAGAAACCAAATCTCGCGAGCCTTTTTCTGACCGACCACCCGGGCTAGATAACTAGAGCCGAAACCGCCGTCAAAACTGCCCACTTTCGGACCGGTCTGGCCAAAAATGGCGTTATCCGCTGCTAAGGTTAAATCACAAACCAAGTGTAAAACATGACCGCCCCCGACCGCATAACCTGCCACCAGCGCGATAACTACCTTGGGGATGGAGCGAATTAATTTCTGTAAATCCAGCACATTGAGCCGGGGTACGCCATCATCGCCAATATAACCCGCCTGACCGCGCACCGTCTGATCGCCGCCGGAACAAAAAGCATATTTGCCGTCGCTGTGGGGACCTGCACCCGTGAGCAATACTACCCCAATGCGGGCATCCTCGCGAGCATCACAGAAAGCGTCGTAAAGCTCAAAAACTGTCTTCGGACGGAAGGCATTACGCTTATGGGGGCGATTTATAGTGATTTTGGCGATTCCCCCCCATTTATGGTAAAGAATATCCTCGTAGGTTTTTACGGATTGCCATTCAACGGTCATAGTCTCGGTTATCGGCACAGCTTTTTTACCTTACCTCATTTTGTCCCCCACTTTGAAGCCTGGAGCGCCAGAATAGGGGAATGGATAGTTGACGGACAAGGTTTAAAGCTGATTCCCTTCTTGATGTTTTCTGAGTATTTATTCAAAATAAGTAGCTGGTTATAATTAAATTTAAAATGGATTTTAGGTTCGATCCCCCCTGCCCCCCTTGATAAGGGGGGTGCCGATCCCCCCTTAGTCCCCCCTTAATCCCCCCTTAATAAGGGGGGCATCTGAAAGTTTTTAATACCTACCTACTTACATTTATCCTATTTACTAACTTTAAAGAGGTAAAAATAAGAGTACAAGTAATAAAACTAAGCTTGAATCATTAGAGTTTTATTTGAGGCTAAAATATCCAATAACAATTTATCCTGATGATGACGGGGGATATGTATCAGAAATTAAGGATCTTCCGGGATGTTTCACTCAGGGAGAAACCATAGAGGAAACCTTAATCAGTAAACAGTAATCAGTAATCAGTAATCAGTGAACTGAAAACTTACATCTGATAACCGATAACTGATCACTGATAACTGAAAACTCACATCTGATAACTGAAAACTCACATCTGATAACTGATAACTGAATTAAAGCCATTCGATTTCTTTAGCTTTTTCGGGTAGTTTAGCCGTGGCTTGTCCTTGGCTGCGGGACTGAAACCCAATTAAATCGAGGGGAGTAGCCAATAAATCTACTAAATCTGCTTGACCAAACAGTAACTTGAGAGTATTTTTTGGTAGCTCTTTTAATAACCAACGACTGAGAGTAAAAAATAACTCTTGATTGGTTAAAGGTCGCATCAATTCGACACCATACAATTCGTGAAGATAGCGATTCGAGCGCCCATAACGTTTTAATTGACTTCTTAAGTCTTCTAAGGTGGAACGATGACGATGGTAAATAATTGCCTCTGGTGCGTAGGTTAATTGCCAGTCGGTTTGTTGTTGAATACGCCAACAGATATCGGCATCACCACCGGTAGTTAAATAAGGACGAAATAAACCAACTTTTTGAAAAGCTTCTCGACGAATAGCGAGGTTAGCAGTTTGACCGTAGGGACAAAAAGAATGTTCTAAAAGAAATTTTGGTGACATAAAGTTACGACGTTCTGCATACTTTTCCAAGCAAGTGGAACCAGTTAAGGCAGCAATTTCACCCACTACCAGACCGATGTTAGGATCACTAAAGGGTTGGATCAATTCTGTCAACCATTGCGGTGCGGGACGACAATCGGCATCGGTAAAGGCCAGAAAAGGATAACGAGCGCTTTTGATCCCTTTGTTGCGAGCAGCGTAGGAGCTTTGTATCTGATTTTCGCTTAAAATGATCAGGTTCAGTCCCCGCTGTTCTTCTGCTGCCTTTCCTAATAATTCTGCCGTGCGATCGCTACTATTATTATCAACTAAAATATATTCAACTAATTGACGGGGATAGGTCTGTTTGGCTAAACAATCAATGAGAGGGGGTAGATCTTTCTCTCCGTTATAAATTGGCACGATCACGGATACTTCGGGCAAGAACTGTAAGGTAGTTGACATCGTTGGGGTCTAATAAACGGGGGACGGTTGAACTATTCGCTACAATACTACTATAATCAATAGCAACAAAAAGCAAGTCTATCGTCAATTATTTTAGACCAACGATGAAAAGTTTCTTCCGAAAATTATTTTTCTATGTGGGTATTCTTTGGCTCTCACCCTTAATCATTGCTTTTCAGGTAGCTAACAATCGAGAACTTATCTTAGGTGATGTGCGGCGTTGGGTAGAGTTATTAGGCCGGGAAAAAAGAGCAGATTGGTTACAATTGTTAGCTCTGTGTCTGGAGGCAAAAGAATTTAGAAATTTATATTATTGTCGTCTTTTTCAAGGTGGTTCATTCAGCCGTTTTTTTATGTATATTCTTAGGTTTTTCTATCGAGAAAGTTCCTATTTATTTCTAGATTCTTCTTGTTCGATTGGCAAAGGATTATTTATTCAACACGGTTTTAGTACGATTGTTATGGCGGATTTGGGCGATAACTGTTGGATTAATCAACAGGTAACAATTGGGTATAAAGATAAAAGCGGTCGCCCCAAAATTGGCAATAATGTCAGGATTACCGCCGGTGCTAAAGTCTTAGGAAACATTACCATCGGCGATAATGTCACCGTGGGCGCAAATTCAGTGGTAGTCAAAGATGTTCCACCTAATTGTGTGGTGGTGGGTATTCCCGCTCGTATTATTAAACGGGACGGCGTTAAAGTAGATGAAAAATTATAAACGTTGACTTAAAATATATTCGGCAATTGCCAGATCTCCCGGAGTCGTAATTTTTAAGTTAGTTTCTTCACCGACGACAATTTTGACGGGAAAACCACATTTTTCTAATAAGGCGGCATCGTCGGTGACTTCCCAATCTAATTTTCGGCCCTGTTCATGACATTCTTTTAATAATTTTACCTGAAAACCCTGGGGCGTTTGGGCCGCCCACAACTGCGAGCGATCCGGTGTATCCTCAATCCAGCCCTTGCTATCGACAATTTTAATCGTATCTTTCACCGGAATCGCCGCAATGAAACCCTGACAAGTGGCTAAAGCGGCGGCACAGCGATCAAATAATTCGGGAGTGGCTAAACAGCGCGCCCCATCGTGAATTAAAACCGTCTCAGCCCCCTCTGGTAGGGCTTGTAAGCCATTATAAACCGATTTTTGTCTGGTTTCACCTCCTTGGATGATTTGCACGGGTTTAAGGGCATTTATAGGGGTGATAATTTCTCGGATATCCTCAAAGTCTTCCGGTTGTGCCATGATGCCAATCCAGATAATTGCCCTCGATTCCATGGCAGCCAGCAAAGTCCAAGCCAGGAGAGGTTTTCCGTGCAGGGTGAGCAGTAATTTATTGCGATCGCTGCCCATCCGTTTACCCATTCCCGCTGCTGGAATTAACAAATACATATTTTTTTCAGGTAAAAAGTTAACAAGAGTCAGGAAAGAGAATTCAGTGGACAGGAGTGGGGAGCTTTTTGCCTCTTATTTGTAAACAGTAATCACTGTCCGGCTGATGGTTAATCGCTTAAATAACCCAAAAACTATGCCTCTTAAGAGAATAAATCGAGGGGAAAGTGACCATAAGTACCGACTAATTGATCATTTTCTGACTGACAAGAAACCAGGACACCGCGATAGGTTCCCGTATAGGAATCGAGATAGGAAGCTTGTCTTTGGGTATTGTATTTAATATACACCGCTCCCTGTTCTGGTTGGTCTTCTGGGAGACTATTAGGTAGGGGGTATCCCAGGGCTTGTAGATAACTTTTCAGGGCTTTAAATCCCTCTTCATTGTTATCGGCACAGATACCTAAATTAATTGATTCCGAACCTTGGTTAACTAATAAAATTGCCTGTCTTAGAGCTTCTTCTTCTTCGGGGGATTGGGCAATTTTTAGTTGAATACATCCATATTCTTTTAGGAGTTTCAAGGCTTCTTCCATAGACATGAGCGGTTAGATATGTGGGGCTAAAGATAAAAAATCAACTGTTGCTGCTGTCCTTACCGACAAATTCCCAAGAAAAAAAGCCCTAAATCATTGGGGTTTAGAGATAGGAAAATTTTGCATTGGTCTTATCATATCAGGTTGGGGACAGGAAAATTTATCGGGGTTGTTCGAGCGCTCCGGGTTGTGCGTACATTTCACTCACTGCTTTTTGATAGCCAAAGTAAGCACCTATAATAATTCCAGTGCCAAAACCGATCGCTAGGTAAGGCAAAATTATACTGAGGGGAAAAGAGGAGTGTCTCCGATGAGATAGGGAAAATCGCTCACCAGTCGCCACAATATTCTCAGCAGCTTCAGTGAACTCCTCCCGTTTTTCTAGGGCTTTTTCTTCAGTTGTTTCAGAGTCTTCCAAAGCTTCTGGCGCATCTTCCGGGTCATTTTCGGCGATTTCTGCGGTTATTATCGGCAAAGAGTTTAATTTGGTGACACGATTGACGATTAAATTATCTTGACTCAGGGTTATCGATTCTTCCCAAGCGGGGATATCGGATTCCTCGGTCATACCGTAAACGATCACTTGTTCTAATCCATCGATGCCCAAGCTTTTGATTTCTGCCGACAAAAAAGGTAATAACTTGTGTTGATTGGGTATATTTTTGGATTGAACTTTTAGAGTCAGGGCATTTTCTTGCGGGGTGGCTTCAACAACCTCTATTTTTCTGGTTAAGAGACTTTGGTTAAGTAGAGCAATAATAGCGGCTGGCTCCTGGAGTTTAGCGGCATGGATAAGTTGTGACTGATTCATGACCTTGAGGGGCTAAGGAGGGTATATTATAATACTATAGTCATTTCAGATAAGTCTGATACACTCTAGACCGATGAAAACCTTATGAACTCTGGCATTTATATTCTCAATCTTAATTGAAATGACTATAAATCCTGTGGAAAATGTATAGGAAAGTGGGTGAGTGCCGGAGCAGGGGGAAACAATCCATAACTGGGTTTTTAAAGTTGAATTGGGACTTAATCATGCTATTAAAAACCGATTTGGTATCGGTCTGTCCATCCCTGCCCCCGGTGCCACTTAAATTTCCGCCACGGCTCTTTCGATTAAACGACGAGCCAGGGTTTGAATACCGGTATGTTCATAGTAATTGGTGGTCATATCGAGGAATGCCCCAACATATACCAATTTATCGGCAGAAAAGTCGATAAATCCCTGAATTTTGCTCAATAATCCCTGCTGGCTCAAACTGCGCTCGCTGACAAAACCACTCATCCAACCTTTAGTGGAGTCGAAACTTTGACCGATAAAGTCTAATTTTCTGGCAGTATTTCCCCCCGGAATCAATTCTTTAATACTGCCGAAAGTGGAGTTAGATTCTAATTCTTCCGGGGTGAGAATGCTGAGGCCCGATTCCACTTTCCGGATAAAACTGCCCCCCAGGGGAATTAAACCATCCAAACAAACTAACGCCGCCATCCGCATCAGGGATTCGCCGCTATAATCTCCCAGAGAAGCGACGAAATCATCGATACTATCGCCCGGAATGCCATTAATTTGACAAAAAGCGACTAATTCTGTCACTAATTTCAAGGTTAGATCGATGGTTTGCGCTTTTTCGGGGGCAGGGGTTAATTTTTCGATTAAACCGCCCATGAGGGGAATTTTACCACCGACGACATTAGCAAGAGAGGCGGCGGCTAGGGCATTATCGGCGCTGTCGATGGTTTGGTAGAGCCAGAGCGCCCGTTGATAGCCCTGGGATTTATCATTAAACAACCAAACGGCTCGATCGCCAATCTGTTGGATCATGCTTTCGTCGGTTTCACCCGTGACTTTGATAATCGTATTTTTAAACCCGACTAGGTTATCCCACTGTCCCGGCACGACATAATCAAGGGTTTTGAGAACTTTGACGGTGAGATTATTAGTCGGTAATTCGTCCACCAGTTCAAAAATTGGCTTACTCACGGATGTCTCCTTACTTTAATTTTGCTAGACCATCTAAATCGAACTTAGCTAACCAAGCTTGGCGATCGCTGGAAGAAAAATCTGGCTCCCGCGATAAAACCTTGACTTGATAGCGATTATTGACTAAAACGGCGCTGGCGGTTGCACCCTGTTCCACAGAGGGAAAACCTTTAATTGTGGTTTGACTGTCTTGGAATTTATTGGCCGCCGCGGGATTATTGCTGATGTCAGATATGGCTAACATAGCCAGAACTTTGCCATCTTGCTTCAGTTTTGCCTCAGCAAAGCCTTTTTTCTCCTGGGTATAGACGCGCTCGTATCCTCCCCCAGAAGGCGGGAAAAACCGATTAAAACTGCCGCCAGAGGTGGATTCTTTCACCACTGCCGCCGCCCCGCGAGCGGTACTTTCTTGTTGCGCTTGGTCAAATTGTGAGGGAGCTTTAGCACAGGAAGTTACTAGCAAAAGTACCGCCAATACCCCTGCTATCAAGATTTTGCCAAATCGAAAGTTCATAGTTATCTTAATTAAAACTTACTAATGTTTGTTTGTAGTATATCTCTCGCTTATTGCTGATTATTGTTAAGTTTTTCTAGATTCTCTCACACCAGACCGAAAAAAAACAGAAAATCAGCAAAATTCGAGTCAATAACGAAGGCAGGAGGCAGTCCCGATGAAAAAATTTTCACCCCCACAGATGAAAGAGGTTTCTTTCCCTACACCCTACACCCCACACCCCACACCCCACACCCCACACCCCACACCCTGCTCCCGGGAAAAACTTTTTGCCGCAAACCCCAGCTACAGTCCCGCAATTGCCCCTCGCGCCATAGATGCGATCGCTTGTTCCGTGGCCCGGGGTAGATGATAATATTTACCCCCGGCTTTTAGGGCTAATTCTTTGGCAAAACCAGTGGAGACGAATTTTTTCTCCGTATCGATGACCAGCAGTTTAATGCCTAAAGAGCGAATTTTAGCGGCAATATCGAGCAGTTCTGCCTTAATATCGGGTTTTTCCCCCTCCGGAATCGGTTCGCCTAAAGATTTCGCCAAAGGAATATTACTTCTACCGTCGGTAATCGCCACAATCACCACTTGACCGATATCCCCCGATAAACGAGCATTCATCCCCACATGAACCGCTTGGGTTAAACCGTGGGCCAAAGGGGAACCGCCACCACAGGGCAGGGTTTCTAGACGTTTTTTCGCTAGGGTAATCGATTTGGTTGGCGGTAATAGTACATCTGCTCGCTCACCCCGGAAAGGAATCAGGGCAATCTGGTCGCGATTTTCGTAAGCTTCCGTTAACAGACGCATGACCGCACCTTTAGCCGACTGCATCCGATTCAGGGCCATGGAACCGGAGGCATCGACCACAAAGACAATTAAAGAACCGGCCTTGCGGGCCAGCCGTTTTGAGCGCAGATCCCCTTCTTCTATAATCACATGACGTTCGGGATTCCTCAAGCGACGGGCTTTTTGATAGGGGGCGGCCGCCCGGAGAGTGGCATCGACGGCGACTCTTTTCACCTTGCCCCGGGGTAACATCGGCTTAATATAACGTCCCCTATCTTCCGAGAAAATCAGGTTACGCGCCCCCGATTTCCCCTGACGCTGGGCCATCTGGGCAAAATACAGCACACTGGGATCCAGTAAAACCCCTTCTGGGTCAAAAACAAATTCTTCTGGCAGATTATCCGGCTGTTCCGGTTCTTTTTCCTCCTCTTTCTCCTCCTCTTTTTCTTCCTGTTCCTGCTGGTTTTCGTCTTGGGGCGGTTCCGGTGGTGGTGGCGGCGGTGGGGGCTGTTGTTCCTGTTCCGGAGGTGGTGGCGTAATCAGCGATCGAGGTACAATAACTAATTCGACGGCTCTTTTTAAGTCATCGGCACTGACTACATCCCGACCTTCTAAAGCGGCGGCCGCCTTGGCTACTCTCACGGCAAAAATCTCGGCGCGATGACCTTCTACCCTACCGCGCACCGCTTCCTCCACTAGATAACTAATTTGTTCGGGTTTAATTTTTACCTCTTTTAACCATTCCCTCGCCAGAATAATTTCGGTTTTTAGATCGTCCATTTCTTGGGCATATTGGGCGATAAAAGCGCTGGGAGAAACAGCATACTCGATCGCCTGATTGACGGCGGTTACTCGTTGGTCTAAACTGAGGACACCATCGGCGGAAAGAGCAATGGCAATTCTATCTAATAAATGGGTTCGTAAATCCCCTTCTTCCGGGTTATAAGTAGCGATCAGGATTGGTTTACAGGGATGTTGAAAACTGATGCCTTCCCGTTCGATTTGGTTACGTCCTTCGCTTAAAACTGTGAGTAATTGGTTAGCAATTTGGTCATCAAGTAGATTAATTTCATCGATGTAGAGAATTCCCCGATGGGCGCTGGCTAATAAACCGGGTTGAAAGACTGGTTCCCCCTGTTTCACCGATTCTTCCACATCGACGGAACCCAATAAACGATCCTCCGTGACTCCTAGGGGAATCTGCACGAAAGGGGCCCGGATAACTTCCGTGGCGACCTCTCCACTGCTATATTCTTCTTTAGTGCGATCGTCCCATTCGTCGGCATTATTGGGATCACAATTAAAGACATTACCCGCGATAATTTCGATCGGTGGCAGTAGAGAATGTATCGCTCGCGCCATGACTGATTTGGCGGTTCCCCGACGACCGGCAATTACCACACCCCCCAGGGCGGGATCCACGGCGGCTAAGAGTAGGGCTAATTTAATCGCTTCTTGGCCGACAACGGCAGTTAGGGGAAAATTGAGGGTCAGAGTGGGCATAGATCTAGATTCAGGCGGCCAAATTCTAGTGTAAAACAGAAGCTCCCGGGTCCGGCACTTTTCCCTTTTTGATTCCCGAACCCAGATTTTAGCTGCATCTCGATCGAGTTCTTTCTCCCCGAACCGATCGAGAAGTTGCCGGGTTAATCTAGGATTAGCTCCTGATAACGGCTGTAGAGAGGACAAAAATATGATAGCGACAATAATCGATCGCCTTACGGAAACCAACCCGCAAATTATGCGAGAATGGCAAGGAAGATTAACCCCGAAAAATATCTCGATCGCCTCAGTCATCTCCCTAGTTGGTCAATTATTAGTTTATTTATACTATCAAAATCTCTTGCCAGTAGCGGCGGGATTTAGTCGTTACTGTACCGCTAATCCCCCCAATAACAACGATTATTATCACTATAGTGGGATTAAATACTGCATCCAAGACTTAAATGGTGAATGGATGATTATCTCCCGGTTATGGTGGTTAGATATCTTCACTTTTCTGAGCATTACCGGCATTTTCGCTCTTTTAGTGGTGGGAACCTATCAATTAATCGCCGATCTTTCCGGGGAAGAACGCCGGGGTACACTTAATTTTATCCGTCTGAGTCCCCAACCCGCCAGAACAATTTTTATCGGCAAAATTTTCGGGGTTCCCATTCTCCTCTATCTCGTCTGTGTTCTCGCTTTACCCTTTCACTTGGGAGCGGGTTTATTAGCAGGTATTCCCTTTTCGTTAATTTTAGCCTTCTACGGGGTTCTGATCGCTAGTTGTGCCTTTTTCTATCATGCCGCCCTGAGTTTCGCTTTAGCCACGCCATGGTTAGGAGGATTTCAACCCTGGTTAGGCAGCGCAACAGTCTTAATCTTTGTGTTTTATAGCACTATTGTTACTTTATCGGGCTATGGTGGTTCCCGTACCCCCTTTGATTGGTTAATTCTCTTTAATCCTAGTTTTGTCCTTCCCTATCTAGTTAAATCTACCTTTCTCCCCCCCGATGCGGTACGCTATCTAGGAATCTCACAAATCTTCGATCTGCGTTGGTACGGTCAATCTCTCTGGCAATCGGTTATAATGGGTATTAGCTTAATTTTGCTCAATTTTTCCCTCTGCACCTACGGTTTAACCAGAATTCTCCAGCGGCGCTTCCATAATCCCCTCGCTACTCTTGTTAGTAAACCCCAAAGTTATTGGATGATGGGCTGTTTTAGCGCTATTAGCCTAGGTTTTGTCTTCCAAACTCTGCAACCGAGCTATATTTTCGATAATTTTGCGATTCTTAGCGTTTTTGTGGCAATTTTTGGCTTGTTAATCCTTTTTGCCCTCACTCCCCCCCGTCAAACTCTCCAAGATTGGACTCGCTATCGTCATTTGCAAGGAAAAACGGGCATTAGTCTGGGAAAAGCTTTAATCTTTGGCGAAAAAAGTCCTTCTACCCTAGCCATGGCTATTAACGTCGCCATTGCCATTTTATTCATTCTTCCCGCTATTTTTATCGCCCCTCTCGATCAATATAAACTAGCCACTGCAGCCGGGTTTCTCTTGGCAATGAACATGATTTTAGTCTATGCCGCTATCGCCCAATTATTGATGTTAGCCAGCACAAATAAACGCGCTTTGCTGGCAGCCACTAGCATCGGCATTTTGATTATTTTCCCCTTTCTCTGTTTCGCTGTCTTGGGAGTTAATCCCAGTCAATCTCCTCTGTTATGGTTTTTTACTTTTCTTCCCATTGCCGCTACTAAATACGCTACATTTCCCTCTTTCGCTTTGGCAATTTTCAGTCAGTGGTTGGGTTTAACCCTCGTCGGATGGCAAATTAATCGGCAATTAAATCGCCTTGGTGCCTCGGCAACTAAACCGTTAATCCCGGGCTAAAAAATACCGACTCAAAGGGGGGATTAAATAATATCTCTGCCGATAATTTTCTCCCCTTGAGTGTCGGTTAATTTTTTTTCCCAAAAAGCTTGACAAAACCCCACGACTTGACAGATAATTTCTTATAGAATGGGAATCCGTGCCTGCCTGCAAACCCCCTCTTTTCAGGTCAAATAAAGCTCCAAAGAATTAACCCCAAAAAGTAGGGGGAGTTAATTTCAGTTCCGGTGCTGATTAGGAGCATCTTTCAATTTGACAACGCCTATTGTAGGGCTAATTCATGAATTAGCCCTACACATAGTAATTTCAGTTCCCATCTGATTAGGAGCATCTTTCAATTTGACAACGCCACATTTTTACCCCACCACCGATAAACTATCAACAATTAGCGAGGGAGTATAACAGGAACCATTCCATTGATTATCGGCCCCCAAAGCGATTAAATTTTGCAAAGCCGTATAAACATTTCCCGTCACCATTGTATCTTTAACGCGTCCGGTGATTTTGCCCTTTTCTATGCGATAACCCAGATCGATATTGACAGAAAAATCGCCAGAAATATCGGCCCCATGACCTAAAATTTGGTCGATAACTAGGCCCTCATCTATTTGCGAGATTAAATCCTCTAAAGTTCCCTCTCCCGGTGCCACGATTAAATTAACCAAATCCGGCATGGGATAAACCCCTAAACTAGGACGAAAACCGTTCCCCGTCGGAGTAGTTTTTAATAGTCTGGCTGTGGTACGATCGCTATAGAATTCTTTAACTCTACCTCGCTCAATTAAAGATAAAAATTTGGTAGGAGTTCCCTCATCATCAAAGGGACAACTATAGGGTTCTCGGTCTGGTTGTTGGGATAAAGTCAACTTTTCTGACATCACCAATTGACCGATTTTATCACTCCAGGGCGAAGACTTTTCTAAGATCTGTTTACCATTTAAAGCCATCGCCACCGTACCCCATAACAGGGTAACTGCATTAGCAGTCAATAAAATTGGTAATTTACCCGTGGGACTATCCACATTATTTGCTGCCCATTGTAGTCGCTGCAATAACTGTTTAATTACCGTTTCGGGATGAGGTGTACTGCGAGTATATTCCCCATCATAAACCGCCAGAAAATCCTCCCCCCGTACCCATTCAATCCCCAGATAATAACTCAAAGCTGTATCGGTATATTGACAATATAAACCCTGGGAATTAACCAAACGGGTGATTTCCCGTTCACATTCCCATTCACCACTACAAATAACCTCAGGATAAACTTGGCGAATATGGCCAATCATTTGATTACCCATCTCGATTAAAGATTCTACCGCCACATCTTGCCCAATCGGGTCATAGATTGCCTGTCGTGGTGCCGAAAATTCGATTTCTTCCGGGGCATTGAGATAGGATAAATTTAACGCTGTTTCTACTAAAATTTCCGGTTCCACATCACCATAACCCACCGCTAACCCTGGACAACCCTCGCGCCATAATCTTAAGGCAGTTCCCACGGATTCGGAACTTTCTAGCTGTTTGAGACGATTAGCCTCAAAAAAAACGGGATGGGAAAGGGAGGAAGATTGATAAACTTCGGCTGCCACCGCTCCCGATGTGAGAGCTAGTTCGATGAGTTGTTGCGGATCGATCGTCATGGTGATAGTTTTTGAGATGATAGCTATCTGATTATCTCAAGCTTCGGCACTTCGGCGCAAACGCTGCTAATAAGACTGCGGCGAGTTAAAAAATTTTTGCTTATTCATCAATATTTTTGAGCAAAGATGATCAAGTTGGCAATGAAGTTATCATAGAATCGATCGAGAGTCAAAAATATGGATACTCCCACCTAGAGAGGCCGAAAAAATGACGATTGCCAAAAGCGACGAAACTGCCACCTCTCCGGCACTGATAGAAGAAGATTTCGAGGACTTCTGGGAACCCCCCCCACCCCCCACAGACTTAATTTTTGATGA
>NZ_JAPZQM010000610.1:0-19618 GCF_027530565.1 Microcystis sp. LE19-10.1B
CCCCCGATCCCCGCAATGGCTGGCACTTTTTGAGGGAAAAAAAGTCTAAAAGTCTTATCCAACAAGGTTTAACGATGTATCTGTTTGTAACTGAAGAGCCTCAAAATCTTTGTGGACAATGCTTTGAGAGGGATTGTTCCCCTGTCAGACTCAAAACTGATCACTGATCACTGATCACTGATTCAGGGCTGACGGCTGGTACTATATAATGAAAAACGCTCCTTAGTTAGATATTGAGAAAAACATGGAAGTTATCCCCGCTATTGATATTCTCGATGGCAAATGTGTGCGACTTTATCAGGGAGATTACCAACAATCGCAGGTTTTTAACGATAATCCCGCAATAGTGGCGCGAGAATGGGTCAATCAGGGGGCAACCAGATTACATTTAGTTGATTTGGATGGAGCCAAAGAGGGTAAATCGGTTAATTTGTCAACTATTGAAACAATTCTTAATGATATTGCCATTCCCGTACAGGTGGGGGGTGGACTGCGGGATGTAGAAACGGTGAGTAATCTCCTAAAAATCGGGGTAGAAAAGGCGATTGTCGGGACAGTAGCCGTAGAAAAGCCCGAATTAGTCAGCGAACTTTGTCAAAGCTTTCCGGGGCAAATAATTGTCGGTATTGATGCTCGCGATGGCAAAGTAGCCACCAGGGGTTGGTTAGAAACTTCCGCAGTAGATGCGATCGCTCTTGGGCAAGATATGGCAAAAAGAGGAGCCAGCACGATTATCTACACTGATATTCATCGAGATGGCACACTTTCTGGCCCGAATCTCGCCGCTTTGCGAGAATTAGCCGAATCTGTCGAAATTCCCGTAATCGCCTCTGGGGGCATTAGTTCCCTGACGGACCTACTGAGTTTATTGTCTTTGGAACCTTTGGGAGTAACGGGAGTAATCGTGGGCCGCGCCCTTTATACCGGTGCAGTTAACCTCTCGGAAGCGATTAGCGCGATCGGATCGGGCCGTTGGCAGGATGTACCCCCGAATTTTTTCGTTTAACGGACTTGTTTGAGAGTATCCACCTGTTTATTGAACATATCGGTAAATAGTCCCAAAACGGTGCGATTTTCATTGACTTTGATGTTGACACTCACGGACATCCCCGATTGCAGCGGTAGAGTGGATTGATTTTTCAAAACTAACTCTTGACTGTTCAAGCGTACCCGGACGGGGAACCGATAAAAACGGTGATTTTCGTCGGGAGGTAAAGCATCGGAACCGATCGAGATTACTTCTCCCTTAATATCGCCGTATTCACTGTAGGAAAAGGAATCAATGCGAATATCGGCTTTTTGTCCCACGCGCACAAAACCGATGTCTTGGTTAGTCACGTCCACCTCTGCCACTAAACAACCTTTAGCGGCATCTTTCACCTCGGTGGGACAGCCATCGGGAACAAGTTTTAATAATGCTTCCGCTTGACTTGGTTGGGGAACAAACCCGGGCCGGGCCTTGAGATCAAAGACCACACCATCGATGGGGGCGGTAATTTTTTGATATTTAATCGTCTGTTGTGCTTGACTAATTTGACTGTCTAGTTCGGCAATGCGCTTGTTGTTATCAATGATAATGCGACTGATCTGACTATCGATTTCAGCGATCCGTTTGTAATTGTCCGCCATTTTATCGCGCACATCTTTTTCCGTGATTACCGTGGTATTAATCAGCTTTTCTTGCGCTTGGGAGATCAACAGGAAATAACGCTTTTCTTCCTGTTCCAGGCGGGAAATTTCGGCGATGCGGGTTTGTACTTCTTTCTCTTGTTTTTCTCGATCGATTTTGCCGTTAGCCTCTTGCTGCTGTAATTCATTCTGGCGATCAGTTACAGATTGTTTTTGTTTATTAATCTGATAACGGGCGATCGCTCCTTCATCCCCCAAGGGTTCAATATCCTTAAGAATATTACGCTCGATATCCAAGCTTTCTTGGCCCTGTTTCATCGAATTGGCATTACGAGTCTTAATTTCTTCTAAGACTAAGCGATCTTTGATTAATTGCGAGCGGGCATCGGCCAACTGTACCCTAGTTTGGGCCAATTGTTTTTCTAGTTGTTCCATTTCCAATCTAGCGGCCGCTTGTCGAGAATTGGCCTCCCGTCGAGCAGCCCCTAAACGAGCTAATTCATCCCCTTGTAAAGCAGAGCTAGAAGCACCTTCACTGACCTGTGCTTGATAAAGTTGATTTTCTGTCACCAAAGCGGCACGATTACGGGCTAAATCGGCGATTTCACTCGGTAATTTTAATTGAGCGATCGAACTTTCCACTGCTGCTGGTGTCAGATCCTGCGCCATTAAGAGACGATAGAATTGATTTTCCTTCTCAGCACTGGTGCGAATTTTTCTCAAGGATTCTAACTGCACTTGCGAGGCACTGGAATCCATTAAAACCAGTACATCACCTTTGTTAACTCGATCGCCGTCTTTCACTTTCACGAACTGTACTACCCCATTCACCGGTGCTTGTACTTCTTGCACTTTCCCCTGGGGTTTAAGTTGTCCTTGGGCGCCCACCACCTGCTCGATTTTGGCGAGCGCTGACCAAATTAAAGCGGCAGTGGTGACACTCATTAATGTCCAGATAATCGTCCGCGACCAAATGGGTGATTGTTTCAGGATCACCGATTGTTCCGGTGGGCTAAAAGTGGGTAAAGAAGGGCTAATACTTTTATTTTTCGTGGTAGTGGCCACGTTTTTACCCGCTTGGGTGAGTTCATCGCTTTTAGCGTTGCCGTTGCCCTTTTGACCGTTGTTAGAATTACCGTTCATGGGGATTCTCCTATATTTAGGGTTTGCTGAAAAAGTTTTTCGTGGGTGTAGGGTGTGGGGTGTAGGGTGTGGGGTGTGGGGTGTGGGGTGGTCACTGCGTGCGCGTTGCGGGGGGTTTTGGGGTATTAGTTGAAACTTCCCCATTTCCCCATTTCCCCATTTCCCTATCCCCTAATCCCTGTTCCCTGACTGACTAGATTTGCGAATCCTGTTGTTTATAGAGAGTATAGTAAAGGCCTTTTCTGGCCATTAATTCCTCGTGGGTGCCTTCCTCCGCTACTGTCCCCTTATCCATCATGACAATAATATCGGCGGATTTGATCGAAGCTAGACGATGGGTGATAAAAAAGACCGTACGATCCTTGAAAGCTTCCTTGAGATTCAGACACACTTGCCGTTCGGTATTATAGTCGAGGGCGCTGGTGGCCTCATCAAGAATGAGAATTTGCGGTCTTTGCAGGACGGAACGAGCGATCGCAACCCGTTGTCGTTGTCCCCCCGATAGGGATGCCCCCCGTTCACCGACGCGGGTATTATAGCCATTGGGCAGGGTCATAATAAATTCGTGGGCTGCGGCTGCTCTCGCTGCCGAGACGATTTCCTCCACAGTCGCATCGGGGTTAGTCAGGGCGATATTTTCCTGTACCGTACCATCAAATAATAGGGTTTCTTGGGGAACCATGCCGATTTGACGACGCAGGGAATAGAGTTCCACTTTGTTGATATCATAGCCATCGATGAGAATCCGTCCCGATTCTGGTTCGTAGAGACGGGCTAATAGTTTAGTGATGGTACTTTTCCCGGCGCCACTTTCTCCCACCAAAGCGACAAAAGTGCCGGCGGGGAATTCTAAATTGACGTTGTATAGTTGCAGGGGTCCGTGGGGATTGAAGCGGAAAGCGAGGTTTTCGTAGGTGACAGTGCCTTTAATTAAGGGCATGGGGATATTTTGGCGATCGAGTTCCGCTTCTTGGGGAGTATCGACGATATCGGCCAATCTTTCTAGGGATAAGCCGGTTTCTTGGAAGTTTTGCCAGAGTTGGGTCAAACGCAGAATCGGCGAGGTAACGTAGGAAGAGATAATCCGGAAGGCGATTAATTGACCAAGGGTGAGTTTTCCGTCTAAAACTAGGGCTGCTCCCACCCACAGCACTAATAAACCCGATAATTGGTTAAAGAAGTGACTAAAGGAACCGGCCAAAGTTGAGGTCATGACCGTTTGAAAACCTTCGGCCACATAGCGCGCATAACGTTCTTGCCACTGCCAACGGGAACGCAATTCGATATTCTGTGCTTTTACTGTTTGGATTCCCGTCATCACCTCCACTAGATAGGATTGGGTTTCGGCGTTTCGTTCCGCTTTTGCTCGCAGTTGTCGCCGCACGATCGGTGCGAAAATAGCTGTGGAGAGAACTAAAATCGGCACGACTCCCAGGGCCCAAACGGTTAGAATCGGACTATAGATCAACATAACCACGATGTAGATAACCGAGAAAATGGCATCTAACACCACCGTTAGGGCTGTGCCTGTTAAAAATTGCCGAATATTCTCTAATTCGTTGATTCTTGTCGAAATTTCCCCCACTGGCCGCCGTTCAAAGTATTTCAGGGGTAAGCGCAGCAGGTGATCGATAATTTCTGAACCGAGGGTCATGTCGATGCGGTTAGTGGTATCGACAAAAAGAGATGTTCTCAAAAAGGTTAAAATCCCCTCAAAAACGGCAATTACTAAGAGGAAAACCCCGAGGGTGTTCAGAGTTTCCGGGCTATTCTGCACGATCACTTTATCGATAATCACCTGAATCATCAAGGGATTGGCCAGGGCAAATAACTGCACGAAGAAAGAAGCGATAAAAACTTCTATTAAGACTCGTTTATGTTTCTTGACAGAAGGCCAAAACCATGATAGGCCAAAACGCTGTTGCTGGGTGTGTTTGGTGGGTTTGAGCAGAATTACTTCCCCTTTTTCGTCCCAAGATTCCAGAAATTCGCTGGTTTTGCGTTTAATTATCCCCCGTTCCGGAACGGCGATCGTGGTTTCCCGTTGATTAATTTCGTAGAGGATAACGATGCTGTCTTGCCAGCGAATTAGGGCAGGAGGGTTGATATTGGGCAAGGAAGTAGCATTTAGGGGTACTAATTGGCTATGGAGTCCCACTAACTCGGCCACAGCCCCACACAGGGGCAGGGAAAGGCTGCCGGTTCTTTGCAGTTGATCCCTTAGGATGCGTTGGATCACGTCCTTGCGAAAGGGGATATTAAAATATTTGCAGATCATCTGAAAACAGGCACTCACCGCCTCTAGTTCCGTTTTTCCCCCGAAAAAAGGATAGGATTTGCGGTTTTTCTGGACAGTTTTTTCAAGGTCGATATCGCTGGTGATGTCGCTGATTCTTCCTTGGGGGATATCTAATACCTGGGTGGGTTTATTTCCCTTAATGACTTGGGTTTCCCAGATATCGTCCGTTTCTGTTTCCGCAGCCGCTTCGGTTTCCACTGTCAAGAATTCATCTAACTGATCGGAGGAAAGACCTAATAAGCGGGTGTTAGTCGGATTGTTCTGGGTGATAACTGTGCCGATAGGATAATTATCGGTATTTTCGCTGACTAACCAGAGATAATCATCGTTAATCTGGTTGTAGGACACACAAGCTTTGTTTAAAAGAGCCTGAGCAATTTCTTTCAGGTCCCCCCCACCCCAGGCCTGTTGATTAAGATAGGAGCCTAGGAGAGCATAAACTTCAGCGATCGAGGTTTCTTTAAAGAAATGTTCCTTAAATTCGGGGTAATTATTGATTAAAGACCAAAAATCCTCTTGTTTTAAGGTTAAACAGATAGTGACTTCCGAAGAAGCGATCACCGTTTCACAGGGGCTACCGCGCAGGAGACTGATCCACCCGAATAAATCCCCCGGCTGCAATTTAGCCAAAGTAACCGGCAACGGATTGTCAACCCTAGCATCGTAACCCAAAAGTCTGGCCTCTCCCTCGTAGAGAAGGACGAGGTGGGAGGGTAAGCGGTCGCACTTGAGGATCGCATTGCCCATCTCATAGCGAAAGGGTTGTAATTTCTGGCCGAGGGAACGTCTAACCTCGACGGGCAGGCGATCAAAGGGCTGTACGGTCTCCAGAAAGGCGGTAAAATCTAAAGTGGTGTAACTCATTAGCTAGGCGAAAATTGACTAAGTTGGCAAATAATTAAGCGAAAAGACTGGGTTTACCCAGCTTGGCAAGGGATGCTATATAATCGATACCTGCTCGCTATTGACTGGGGTTGATTCGGAGATAAATTTCACTGTTTGCATTTGAGTCATTAACCATTGTTGGAATAAATCATTCCGTAAGCGTTGACGGGTGGGAGGATCCAGTTCACAGGATAAGTATTTTTCTAACCGGACAATTACGACCCATTCTCCCACTTGCGTCGGTGGCCACAGTTGCCCCGGTTTACTTGCTTTGAGAATTTGCCCAATCTGGGGATGGGGAGTGCTCAGTTCCACAGGTCCGATTAGTCCTCCGGTTTCTGCTTCTGCTCCTTGGGAGTATTTTTTGGCTAGTTCAGCGAAGCTATTTTCTCGATCCTGTATCCGGAAAAATAGTTCTTGGGCAATGCCGATATTTTTTGTCCGAATCAGGGAATAAACCACCTTATCCAATTGATTTTTGACTTGCAAGAAGTAGGATTCTACTTTGTTATCCCAAGTCTCCTGTTTAAATTTTTCCAGTTTAATGTCCCGAAGAATTAGATATTCTAGTTGTTCGGAATCCATCCCGTTTTGTCGTAACCAAGATTTCATTTGTTCATCGTTGGCAATTTGATTATTTTGATAGAAACGGGAATAGGCGGCGTTTCTTTCTTCGGGATTGCAGGTGATATCGGCAATCGCTTGCTCGATAATTACTTCCCGGATTAACTGGGGTAACATACCATATTTTGCCAAAAGAGGCAAGACCGCTGAATCGCTAATTTTGTGGTCGCCGATTTCAATAATTGAACTCATAATAAATACATTTTCCTCACAGAAATGTTTAAAACTATCAACTCTAGGAGCTTCTAAATTTTATTGAGGTGATTATACGTCAAAACAGCAATTTTAAGGCACCCCTCCCCATTCTAATTTTAGTTTTCCCCCTTGAAAGCCGAAAATTACAGAAATTAAACAAATAAGTCGGTCATCTTGGCGGGGATGGTGAGGGGAATTGGTTCGGCCGATCGGCCCGCCCAAAATGCTGCTCAGAAACCCCTAATTAGGGCTGGCTGAATAAATCTAAAAACCTTGTTGGCTAAGACTTTTAGACTTTTTTGATCTCCAAAAGTGCCAGGCCTAGGAGTGATCAGGGGGGGGGGAAATTCAGGTACTTTTTCCCTGAAAATCGGTAAACCCCCACACCCTGCCGCCAGGAAAGACTTTTTCAGCCAACCCTAATTGTGCCTCTAATTGACTAGAATAGACTTCTTGCAGAAATTGGGGAAGGGGGAAAGGGGAAATTTTAACCCTTAACCCTATATTCTATAATATGCAACCCTTTTACCTGCATTTGCGGAAAATTTTTTGATTTATGCAAGAGTTCTAATGATAAGATATTAGGTATGGCTGCCTTGGAGAGGTGGCAGAGTGGTCGATTGCGCTCGACTTGAAATCGAGTAACCAGCAATGGTTCGTGGGTTCAAATCCCACCCTCTCCGTACTCAACCAATCAAATTTGGACTCCAGTGGCCCGATTGTTCTTAGAGAGGGGAAAATAAAATATACTAGGCTAAAAGGACAATATTGAGGCAGTAGCCCCCCGGCATGGTTTTTTGGAAAAGATTGTTTAATAGCTCGGAAGTCACTGCATCTCCTGACTATTCGGGAGACTTGGTAGAGGTTGCCCAGAATGACCTCGGACAGACGCGAGTGTTTTTTAGTACTGATCGAGAGCTAGATCTATATGAGTTAGAAGAACTTTGTGACTCGGTAGGTTGGGCCCGTCGTCCTTTACGCAAAGTTAAAAAGGCGATCGAATGTAGTTTTTTAGTCGTGTCGATGTGGGAAGTGCGAGGTAATCGCCGTCGTTTAGTGGGTTTTGCTCGTGCCACTTCCGATCACGCTTTTAATGCTACAGTCTGGGATGTGGTTGTTCATCCTCACTATCAAAGTAAAGGCTTTGGTAAAGCATTAATGAAATTTATGATCAGGAAGTTGCGGGGTGAGGACATCAGTAATATAACTCTTTTCGCCGATCCGCAGGTGGTGGATTTCTATCGTCGTCTCGGTTTTGTTCTCGATCCCGAAGGTATCAAAGGGATGTTTTGGTATCCCGATTAAGAATGCGGCTCTTAGGCTATACTAAAAAAAGAGTTTACTTCGGGATGTAGCGCAGCTTGGTAGCGCGCCTGCTTTGGGAGCAGGATGCCGCAGGTTCAAATCCTGTCATCCCGACTGGAGAGAAAATTCTTCAAATCCTTACTTTGTCTCCTTTCCGGTTGACAAGAAAGGCTGCCTTTTTTTATTGCCAAACTCTGGTGAGTTAGCGGGAAAAGTAGGGGCGAAGCATTCGGATAGGAAATCTACGGTTTCAGCGATAGGTTATGCCCGAATGCTTCGCCCGTACAGGACGCAGGTCGATGAAGATGCAAGGTTTTGAACCACGATTCTCTCAAAATCTTGCACCTGTGAGAGCAAAACAAAACCCTAAAACCCTTACCTCGTCTATAGCGGTTCTCGCATCTGTGCGGCACACTTAAACCTTTGCTGATTAAGCTGTTCAGGATCGGGAATGTACCTCTTGTGAATCAGAAACGCTATATATTTCATATTTATTCAGCCAACCCTAGGGAGTTTGGGGAGAGAAGGAGGAGGTTTTTGGAGAATAACAAGGGTTTTTCCGGCCACTCCTCCTTTTAAGATATCTACAGACGATTATTCTTCTTCGTAATCCCCCTCGAAATCGTCCTCATCCCCTTCCTCATCGGCTTCTGACCAGCTGTCGCTGATGGGTTGGCGACTAAAGCGACTGCTGCCGCGGGAGGAGAGGAAAGCCATTTCATCATCCTCTAAATCGACCACATCACCCTCAGCGTAGGCGCGAGCGGTTTGATCGTCAAGAATCATATCGCTATCCTCGCTACTATCGCCGAAACCGGGACGAGGAGGGAAACTGGGACTGCTGGGGGCAGCGTAATAACCACGATTGTTGTTGTAGTTATATTCCTCCTCTGGGGGGGCGTAATCGCTGATCCCCGCCATGTTTTCGTGGGAATTAAAGCCAGTACCCGCCGGAATCAGACGACCGATAATCACGTTTTCCTTGAGACCCCGTAACCAGTCGGACTTGCCTTCGATCGCCGCTTCCGTGAGGACGCGGGTGGTTTCTTGGAAGGAGGCGGCACTGATAAAGCTATCGGTATTCAAGGAAGCTTTGGTGATTCCCAGTAGTACAGGCGTATATTTAGCCGCCGCCCCACCGGTGATTGACATGGCTTCATTTACCGTCTCCACCTGTCGCAATTCCAACAATTCCCCGGGCAACATACTGGTATCGCCGCCGTCATCGATCCGCACCTTAGAGGTCATCTGACGCACGATAACTTCGATGTGTTTATCGGCAATATCGATCCCCTGGGATTGATAAACCGACTGTACCTGATCAACGAGGAACATCTGGGTTTTTTCCAAGGCTTTTAAGGCCGCTTCGTAACTGCCCAAGCTATCCACATAATAATTAAAGAACACCTCTAAAATCTCGTGGGGATTAGCCTGACCATCGGTTAACGCCTGACCCGCATCGATACGCTGATTATCGCTCACCAGGGGGTTTTGACTGCCTAAAAGCGGATATTCACTGATCGTGCCGTCATCCTCGACCACCTTAATATCGACGATCTCAGAATCTTGGTACTCCACTTGACAAACTCCCGGCTTGCGTGCCAGGACACAGGCCTCTTTCGGTTTACGCGCTTCGAGCAGTTCTTCGATTCTCGGTAAACCTTGAATGATATCCCCGGTTTTCGAGCGCTCAAACACCAACAGCACCAAATTATCGCCCCGTTGGACCAGATCTCCCTCGTCGATGTGCAGAATGGCCCCCGCCGATACTCGGTAGGGTCGGGCCTTACGCAGACGGATTTCATAGCCAGTGGCGGTTTTGTCAACGGCCAGCACTTGACCGGAATTGGGGGCTAAAACTCCAGCAGCGATCTCAGCTTCGGCGATTACCAGATCCCTGGCCTTGACGGTGGGAGCAACAGCGAGCGGGAGAATAAACTCGTCACGGTCACTCACAATTAAAAGACGGCGCACCGCTTCGCTGCCCTTGCGAATCCCGCGAATTTCTCCAGCTTCCTTACACTGGATTTCGGTTCTGGCCACCACTGCCCCCGGTGGAATTTCATCGCCATCTTGGACGAGAACGCGAGTCTGAATATTACCCCCTAAAGGATCATTATCACTATCTCGACGCAGCACCAGAGATTCGAGAATAACTAACTGTAAACGCTGACAATCCCTGTCCTCAATCGGTTCTAACTCGATATCGGCCGTCAGATGGGAGACCGATTCCGGTTCTTCGCTAGAAATTTCTAGGACTAATTGGGTGCTGATCAGTTGACAACCCTCGACGGATTTAACTCTTTCCCCGTCTTTAAAGAAAATGCGCTGCACCGATCGCAGTTCGATATGTCGTCCTCCTTCTTGGTTAGCGGAACCCTGGGTGGGAGAAGTGGATTGGTCTTCTACGGTGAACTCCTGTACTGGTCGCAGCAGTAATCCCAAACCCTCGTTAGTTTCCACCCATTCCGCTTGCCGTAACTCCTCGATCGTGACTTCGGGAGTCAACTGTGTCCCGGGGTAAATTAACTGTTCTTGGGCAATTCCGGAGGATTCCGGTTCGAGATCCATAAATAACAGCCCCGGTTTGACAATGATCTCCCGGAGGATGTCATTTTTCTGGATGACTTCCACCACACCGCTAGAGTTACAGAAGATGTCTTTAACCACTTCTTCCCCTGCTTCCACATACTGCCCATCTTCCACCTGTAAGAGGGAGATATCTTTATTGACTTCGTGGGTTTCTTCGGGAATCCAGAGGATCGTGCCGCCTTTGGTGATTTCATAACCCTGTTTGCGGCTGCCTTTGGCGACTTCGATATCGACGTATTTAATCATCCCGCCGGTGTGGGTTTGATAGCGATCATCGATTAACTCGGCGACAATAGCATGATTCTGTACCTTTGTCCCCGGAGTGGTTTTCAGCAGGAAGCGCTGACCATCGACCGAATGAATAATAAATTGTTCCCGACCAGCGCTACTTTCCACTTTTACTTCGGCCTGATCCAAAGACACGGAAGCGGTGACGATATCGATTTCCCGGCTATTGGGGGCTAAACGCACCAAACCGCCGTTAGTGGATACTAACTTAGTTTCCGCTAGAACATCCCCCACTTGTACTTGATCGCCGTTACTGACCACGGGTTCAGCCCCGGTTGGCAAGTTATACACTTCTCCGGAGAGAATCCATAGTAATCCCCCCCGTTGGGCGATGCGGGTGGTATTGCCTTGGCGATCGGTTTTTTCCTCTGGGACTAATTGCGAGAATAGCACCTCGCCGGCTAAGTCACTGGTTACGTCTTTTGTGGCTTTTTCCGTGGATTTTTGGACTTTATCGGAGGTTATTTCCGCTAGTAACTGTTCCTCGCTTACCGTTGCCCCATCGGTGACAAATAGCAGTGATCCCGGAGTCAAAGAGTAGGTGACAGTTTCTTTAGTTTTATCCTTGGGTGTTAATTTAATTTCCCCCGGCGCCTCCACCTGGTCCCGTTCATCCCCGTGGCGAGTTCGCACGTTACGGATACTTAACCCCGGCAGAAAACGCACGGTTCCCTCGAAGGGACTCCGCACTTGCCGGGCCACTTCTCCGGTAAATACGCCCCCAGTGTGGAAGGTACGCATGGTTAACTGAGTTCCCGGTTCCCCGATCGATTGGGCTGCAATAATCCCCACTGCTTCCCCCATATCCACCGGATGACCGTGGGCCAGACTCCAACCGTAACAGGTTTGGCAAACTGAGCGGGCTGCTTCACAGGTTAAGGGGCTGCGGACTTTGATTTTATCGACCAGTTTGCCCAGTTTTTCGGCGGTTTCATCATCGATAATCTGGTTGCGGGTGGCGATCACTTCTCCCTTGACCACCACATCTTCGGCCAAGGAACGACCTAATAGGCGATCGCTTAAGGGAATTAACACGCGATCGCCATCGGTCATAGCAGTTAATTCGATGTAACGATTGGTGCCACAATCTGCCTCGCGGACGATGACATCTTGGGACACATCCACTAGACGACGGGTCAGATAACCGGAATCTGCCGTCCGTAGGGCGGTATCAACTAAACCTTTGCGCGCCCCGTAGGAGGAAATAACGTATTCGGTAACGGTCAATCCTTCCCGGAAGTTAGTCTTAATCGGGAGGTCAATAATTTCCCCCTGGGGATTAGCCATTAATCCCCGCATTCCCACTAACTGACGCACTTGGCTCATATTGCCCCGCGCCCCGGAGAAAGCCATCATATAGACGGAGTTGAGGGGATCGGTCACTTGGAAGTTGCGAATTACTTCATCTTTAAGCGATTCAGATGTACTATTCCAAGTATCAATTACTTTTTGGAAGCGTTCCACTTCGGTGATTTCCCCGCGCACATAACGCTGTTCGGTTTGCCGGATTTCCTGTTCGGCACTTTCGATCATTTGTCGTTTAGCCGGCGGTACGGTTAAATCATCCACACTAATGGAAACCCCTGCTTTGGTAGCGAAACGAAACCCGAGGTTTTTCAATTCATCGGCCATTTGTGAACAGCGCGCCGAACCGTAGTTTTGATAGGCCCAAGCGATCAGTTTTTTCAGTTTTCCTTTGTCAACAGTTTGGTTATAAAACATCTCGATCCCAGTAACAAGTAAACAGCTATTAGCTATCAGCCATCAGCATTCAGCTATCAGTTAGAAAAGGGAACAGGAAATAGGGAACGGGGAATAGGGAATAGGCAAATTTTTACTTTACTGTCCTTTTTTTTGCTTTTTCCTGGAAAATTCTCTCCTGTCTCCTGTCTCCTGACTCCTGACTTCTCACTGATAACTGATTACTGATTACTGATCACTGAAATTACACTTCCGATTCTTCTTCCTCAAAGTCTTCCGTGGTTAAAGATTCGTAGGTGGGGCGAGAGGGGGCGCGACGACCGACATCGACCATCAGATCCACCTCCACATCGCGGGAAGTACCATCGGGGGCATTTTCCACCTTGTGAACGGCGATATCGAGGCCGAGGGATTGCAATTCTCGCATCAAAACCTTAAAGGATTCTGGCGTACCCGGGCGGGGAATCGGCTTGCCTTTTACGATCGCATTTAAAGCCTCATTCCGTCCTTGCATATCATCGGATTTCACCGTGAGCAATTCCTGCAAGGTATAGGCTGCCCCGTAGGCCTCCAGGGCCCAGACTTCCATTTCTCCGAAGCGCTGGCCTCCCTGTTGAGCTTTACCGCCCAGGGGTTGCTGAGTAACCAAGGAGTAGGGACCGGTAGAACGGGCGTGAATTTTATCATCAACCAGGTGAACCAGTTTTAACATATAGGCCATACCGACGGTAACGGGACGGTCAAAGGGTTCGCCGGTGCGACCATCATAGACGGTGACTTTGCCGGCGTGTTCTTCCTTGAACACCCAATCGCGATTAGGTTTTTTCGAGGCGTTTTCTAGCAATCCGTGGACGGTTAAACGGCTGGCTTCTTCCCCATACATTTCGTCAAAAGGAGTAATCTTAAAGCGCACGCCCAGATTTTCGCCAGCCCAACCCAGTAAACATTCAAACACCTGACCGACGTTCATGCGACTGGGAACCCCTAGGGGATTGAGAACGATATCGACGGGACGACCATCGGGGAGGTAGGGCATATCTTCCAGGGGCAGAATCCGAGAAATAATCCCTTTATTGCCGTGACGACCCGCCATTTTATCGCCCACTTGGATTTTGCGTTTTTGGGCAACGTAAACCCGTACCACCATATTGGCCCCGGGGGGTAATTCATCTCCCTGTTCGCGGGTAAATACCCGCACATCCACTACCCGGCCTTTTTCGCCGTTGGGGACGCGGAGGGAGTTATCCCGTACATCCCGGGCTTTTTCGCCGAAAATTGCCCGCAGTAGTTTTTCTTCGGGGGGTTGGTCTGATTCGCCTTTCGGGGTGACTTTCCCCACGAGGATATCGCTGGCTTCTACCCAGGCCCCGATGCGAATAATGCCGCGTTCATCGAGGTTTCGCAGGGCATCTTCACCGACGTTGGGAATTTCCCTGGTGATTTCCTCAGGTCCGAGTTTAGTTTGACGAGCTTCGATTTCGTATTTTTCAATGTGGATACTGGTGTAGGTGTCTTGTGCCACCAGTCTTTCGCTGATTAAAATCGCGTCTTCGTAGTTATAGCCTTCCCAGGGCATATAGGCGACGAGGATATTCTGGCCGAGGGCGATTTCTCCTCCTTCGGTGGCGGAACCATCGGCGAGGATCTGCCCTGGCACAACTTGTTCCCCTTGATAGACTAAAGGACGCTGATTTAGGCAGGTATCTTGGTTAGAGCGTTGATATTTCTGAATTTCGTACTCGATCTCGCTCTTGCCAAAAATCTCTTTGTCTTCATCCGCCACTTTGATGCGAATCCGGTTAGCATCGACGTAGGAAACGACCCCATTGGTACGGGAAACGATGACCATGCCGGAGTCGCGAGCGGCCTGTGCTTCCAATCCGGTACCCACAAGGGGACGTTCGGGACGCAGCAGGGGAACCGCTTGTCGTTGCATATTAGAACCCATCAGGGCGCGGTTAGCGTCGTCGTGTTCAAGGAAGGGAATCAGGGAAGTGGCCACCGAGACAATTTGGACGGGGGAAACACAAACGTAGTCCACTTGTTCGGGGGAGGTGGTGGAGAATTCCTGCCGATAGCGCACTGGGATAGTTTCGCCGAGGATATAACCATTTTCATCGGTGGCCACGTCTCCTGGTGCGACTCTGAGATCGTCTTCTTCGTCGGCGGTGAGGTATTTAACGGGGAGATCGTAGCGAACTCGTCCATTTTCCACCGCGTAACAGGGGGTTTCAATAAAACCGTAGTCGTTGACGCGGGCGTAGGTGGCCAGGGAACCGATTAAACCGGCGTTGGGACCTTCTGGGGTTTCCACCGGACAAATGCGGCCGTGGTGGGAGGGGTGAATGTCGCGCACGGCAAAACCGGCCCGTTCCCGGGTCAGACCGCCGGGGCCAAGGGCGGAAATGCGGCGTTTATGGGTCAATTCCGCTAGGGGGTTGGTTTGATCCATGAACTGGGAGAGTTGCGAGGAACCAAAGAATTCTTTAATCGCCGCTACTAGGGGTTTCGGGTTGACTAGGGAAGCGGGGGTGAGGTTTTGGGATTCGCTGACGGTCATCCGTTCCCGAATGATTCTTTCTAAGCGGTTTAAACCTACTCGCACTTGGTTTTGTAGCAGTTCACCCACGGAACGGACGCGACGGTTGCCGAGGTGGTCGATGTCGTCGGTGTTGCCGATGTCAAATTCGAGGTTAATTAGGTAGTCGATCGCCGATAAGATGTCGGTGGTGGTGAGAACGCGCTGGTTATCGGGGACGTTGAGGCGTAGTTTTTTGTTGAGTTTATAACGACCAACGCGACCGAGATCGTAGCGTTTATTGTCAAAAAAGCGCGATTCGAGCAGTTGTTGTCCGCCGGTGACGGTGGGAGGTTCCCCGGGGCGTAGTTTGCGGTACAGGTCGAGGAGTGCCTCTTCTTCGGTGGGATTGCCTTCTTTGTCGAGGGTTTTTTGGTAGAATTCGGGGTGGCGTAGGGAGTCAAAGATTTCGTTATCGCTCAATCCGATCGCTTTCAGGAGAACTTGGGCGGATAATTTGCGGGTTTTGTCGATTCTGACCCAGACTAAGCCGTTTTTGTCGGTTTCAAATTTTAACCAAGCTCCTCGGTTGGGAATCAGGGAAGCGGAGTAGGTACGGCGACCATTTTTGTCGATTTCGGCCTTGTAGTAAACACCGGGAGAACGGACGATCTGATTGACGATGACTCGTTCAGCCCCGTTAATGATAAAGGTTCCCCGTTCGGTCATCAGGGGTAAATCGCCGATAAAGACTTCCTGTTCGATGTTTTCTCCCGTTTCTTTGTTGATTAGACGGGTGGGAACGTACATCTGAACGGAATAGGTGCTATCGCGTCGTTTGGCTTCATCGACGTTGTATTTCGGTTCTTTGAGTCTGTAGTCCTGGCCGAGGAAATGTAGTTCTAATTTACCTGTATAGTCGCTGATGGGGGAAAAGCTATTCAGTTCCTCGATTAGTCCTTCTTCCAAAAACCACCGAAAACTGGAGTGTTGGATTTCGATGAGGTCGGGTAAGAGGTTAAAGGTAAGATTGTTCATTATGGTTACAAGGGCTGATGACACGATAGCGACGGTCGGGAATTGCTCTCGGAGATCGGGGTTTTTAGGGGTTGGGTGTTGGGGTTTTAGGGTTTTAGGGTGTTGGGGTTTTAGGGTGTTGGGGTTTTAGGGTTTTAGTTGAATTCCCCCATTTCCCCATTTCCCCATTTCCCCATTTCCCCGTCCCCTGCTCTGTGCTAATAAACTATGTTTTTTAACTGGGGAGTTGAAATAAGTTGCGGGCGTTCTGGGTGGTTTGTTCGGCTAGGGTTTCGACCGGATAGCCGCGCAGACGGGCGACGGTTTCGGCCACGTGGAAGACGAAGGAGGGTTCACAAGGTTTACCGCGGTGGGGATTGGGGGAGAGAAAGGGGCAATCGGTTTCGATCAGTAGGCGATCGCTGGGGACAATTTGGGCGGCAGCTTGCACAGTTTTACTGTTTTTGAAGGTGACAATGCCGCTAAAGCTGATGTAAAAACCCAAATCTAAAAACCATTGAGTTTCTTCGGGGTTGCCAGTCCAGCAGTGCATCACGCCGCGAATTTTGCCCACTTGTTGCCGAAAGGCGCTGATTTCCTCCCGCATGACCGGGGCCGCATCTCGACAATGGATAATCACGGGTTTATCGAGACGATGGGCGATTTCTAATTGCGTCCAAAAGACCTGTTTTTGCTGCTCTTGATTATCCGCTTTATAGAAGTCTAAACCCATTTCCCCGATCGCCACGACGCGCCGATCAGATCGGGCTAGGGATTCGATCTGATCGGCACTATTATCTCGCCATTTTTGGGCATCTAGGGGATGTAAACCGACGGCGAAGGAAATTTCCTCAAATTGATCGGCAATGGCTTTAATCGCTGCAAACTCCTCCGGTTCGACACAGGAGTGAACCAGATGAACGACTCCCACACTTCGCCAACGTTCGGAGATAGCGGGCAAGTCGGCTTGCAAAACGTCAAAGTTCAAATGAACGTGCGTATCTATTAATTGCATCGACCCCCGATCGCTTGTTGCGTCTGTCCTGATTACAGCTTACTCGTTTCTTAGGAAGCTTGGCTAACTTTTTGCAAAGCTTTGGCTAAACCGGCTTTTTTTCTAGCGCCGTTGTTCCGGTGCAAGACGTTGCGCTTGACGGCTTTATCGATTTTACTGTAAGCTTCCGATAGAGCTTGTTGGGCGCTTTCTAGCCCTTCTGGGCTGGGGTTGGCTCCGTAGGCCGAGACAGCGACAAGACATTTTTTGATCAGGGTTCTTACGGCTGACTTGTACGCTTTGTTGCGGAGACGATTTCTTTCGGAGATTTGGACTCGTTTGAGTGCAGACTTTGTATTAGCCACAGTCGTTTCTTGTTCTCAATACTGGTATGGTTAATCGGGACACAGACAAACCATAATAACAGATTTGTGCTATTTGTTGCAAGAGTTTTCTGGACAAGATTGGGGCAACCCCAGAGATATTTTCAGGATTAGGTTCCCACCGATGGGGAAGTGTAGATGACGATAAAACTGAGCCTCAAGGAGACTCAGTTTCTAGTTTTTTAAGGACGGGAAGTTAACGAATGTACTCTTTGAGGATACTATTACGGTTAGGGTGACGCAGTTTCCGCAGGGCTTTGGCTTCTATTTGACGAATGCGCTCGCGAGTGACGTTGAAAATCTGGCCGATTTCTTCGAGTGTTTTCATCCGGCCGTCATCTAAACCGTAGCGCAGACGCAGCACATCGCGTTCGCGAGGACTAAGGGTATCGAGGACGTTTTCTAAATCCTCGCGTAATAAATTTTTAGAAACTTCATCTTCTGGGGTTTCCCCATCCGCTTCGATAAAGTCTCCTAAACGGGAATCTTCTTCTTTACCGATGGGAGTCTCTAGAGAAATAGGTAATTGGGCAGATTTAGCAATAAAACGCAGTTTTTCAATGGTCATCTCCATCTTGGTGGCGATTTCTTCCTCGGTGGGTTTGCGACGCATTTCCTGAGAAAGAATCTTGGTGGTTTTTTTGATCCGGGAGATGGTTTCGTAGAGGTGGACGGGAAGTCTAATGGTGCGGGATTGATCGGCGATCGCCCGGGTGATGGCTTGACGAATCCACCAAGTGGCATAGGTGGAGAATTTATACCCCTTTTCGTGGTCGAATTTTTCGGCGGCGCGGATCAAACCGAGGGAACCTTCTTGAATTAAATCTTGGAAGGAAAGACCGCGATTCATGTATTTCTTGGCGATCGAAACCACTAAACGCAGGTTCGATTGTACCATTTTTTCCTTAGCGCGACGACCATGGTACAAACGACGCTTAAAGGCCGATAAGTATTCCTTTGATTTCGCCAGCCATTCTTCCAGCATGGGAGCCATTAGCTCCGTCTTACCTAAATAAGCCTTAATATCCGATAATTTCGGTTCTTTTTCCGATTTTTCGGCGATAATTTTCTCGATGCGCTCGAACAAGAAAACCTGTTTTCCCCATTCAGCATCGCTATAGAGGCAAAAATCTTCGCGAATGCGTTCTAATTTCAGTAGGTCGGCGATTTTTCTCGCTAATTCGATCTCCTCCTCCGCTCTCAATAACCGAATCCTGCCGATCTCTTGCAGATAAATCCGAATCGAATCTTCCGTATAGGGTTTTTTTCTAGCGGCGTCGCGACGACGAGCGCTGGCAAGGCGGCGGTTTTTTTTGCCATCGTTGCTATCGCTGGTTTCTTCTAGCTCTAACTCGATATCCTCATCATCGAAGTCTTCGTCTAGGTCAATCAAATCTAAATCCAATGGCGGCTCGGTAAGGGTTAGTACATCGTGGGCCTGCATCATGCCGTTTTCCTCTTGCTCCTTCTGTGCAAAACTAGAAGATCGAATCTCAATCTAGGTGATACTGAACAAATTTGTGTCTCAAATCCGAGAGGGGCAAAGACTTTTCCGATTGTAGCTTTAATTACAACAAATGGGAGAAGATTTTTGCTTAAATTTCCTTGTGTCGATGCGATTTTAGCGACACGGAATGCTGTTTTAGCTCGGTCAACTCATAATCTGGCTCCTGCAAAAATTGGGTAAATGGCTGGAGGACTGGAATCCGATCGCCGGTTTGTCTGCGGTGTTGACCAGATAGCTAAGTATCAAAGGAATTATGGGATGGGTTAACTGTTCCCACTGGCAAGAGGAACATAATCCCTATTGGCCCTTGCTAATTCCTTTAGTCTTTAGCTATTGTATTTAATTTGATCGGATTCTTACGGACAAATTTCATCCCTCATTGCTTTTACGCGAATCCAATTTCAATACAAGTGTATTAAAATTGTTAGAGCGCAAGCTCATAATATTAACTTAGCAACATTTTAGAAATTTGCGAGACAAATTTAAGATTTTCTCCAATAGCACCGTGGGGTGTGGGGTGTGGGGTGTGGGGTGTAGG
>NZ_JAPZQM010000086.1:0-1610 GCF_027530565.1 Microcystis sp. LE19-10.1B
ACTCAATTGTCTATCTTTTGGTATTAACCTGTTTGTGCCTTAAGTCCTTCCCTGTATGGATTTCAGCTACTTTTGAGCGTAGGCGCTCTCATCGAATTTTATTTTAAGTTAATTATTTGCATAACAATTCCCGAAGAGCCAGTAGTGCAACAAGGAAACCCCTCTGATGAGCGTTGGGAGAGTATCTGTTTCAATCTTCAGAGTGTTGGTGCTAACTTGTTCGAGATGTTAATTCCCTCTGAAGTAGCAAAAAAAGTGCGAGATTGGAAGATTGGTTCTCCTGTCATTATCTCCACTAATGAACAGTGGATTCCTTGGGAATTAATGTACGACGGCGAAGATTTTTGGGGAAAGAAGTTTATTATTGCTCGCTCTCCTCGCCTCAGCGATAGTCAAGATTTACCAAGAAGAAATAGACCTGAAAGTAAGGGAAAAAGACAAATCAAGCGGATTGTCAATATTGTCGGTGGAGATGTACCTTCCTCGGAAGCAGAGCGAGCTACCCATCTATTCTCTAATCTTCTCCCCCCGGAAGCGGTACACTTGTTAGCTAAACAGCCAATTTCGTCCCTTGTAAAAGCTATTCCAGGCACAGATGTGCTTCATTTTACCTGTCACGGACATTTAGAACCGCACCTACTCCAAATTGCTGGCGATAAAAACAAAACCCGAATTGAAAACTTGCTCCCTGAAACCATTCTAAGGCTACCTCTTGAGCCGGGTAGTCTTGTGTTTGCTAACGCCTGTGCTTCAACCGTTCCCGTGTTAACCTTTGGAAAATTTAGCAGTTTTGGCTGGAAATTTTATCAGCGTGGTGCAGATGCTTTCATTGGAACTTTAGGAGCCGTACCAGTGAAATATGCCGTCAACTTTGCCGAAATTGTTTACCGTGAATTATTCAACCCAGATGAGAAAATTACTATCGGACAGGCTGTAGCCAAAGCCAAAGAAGTTGCAGCCAATGAGAGAAACTTATTTTGGCTACTGTATTGTATTTATGGCGATCCAGATTTCTCGATTGTACAGCAAAAAAATTCCAAGGAGGAAGACCATGCCAATTAAAGTATATGCCACAGCCGTCGATCCAGCTTCAGTTAGTAGCTTACAAACTGAGGATGAGGAAATCCTGACTACTTTGGGACCACAAGAGGAAACCGTCGCAGTTCAGTTGCAAGAACTCTTTGAATCTGTCATGGAAGCTCTTTCTAGTAAGGTAGATGTAGAAAGTCAGTTGACTGTTGAAATTAATGGTTCAGTCAGTCTAAAGGCGAAGGGAGAACTCAAATATCTGTTTTTCAACATTGGAGCAGAAACAGCCAATACAAACACGATGAAAGTTACCCTATCTACAACTTTGCAGCCAAAAATACAGAAAACGAAGTAAATGTCCACCATTAAAACAAAAAGCCAGAGGTCGGTATCCGGTCTCTCAAAGAAAACGGGTTTCTCAAAGAGTTTCTCAAAGAAAACCGTTTTCTAGATATTGATTTTTGCCAAAGACTGCTTAAATTCTGCGAGAGAATTAGCGGTAGCTGCTAATTTAACAATCTCTTGTAATGTAGATAGTACCGAAACTTTATTCAGGTATTGTTCCACATCTAAAGGAACTT
>NZ_JAPZQM010000305.1:0-2995 GCF_027530565.1 Microcystis sp. LE19-10.1B
AATTGTGTAAAATATTTATGAATAAAAATAATTGGAACCCGCTCAGTCTTTAAACCTCTAGCTTGCTCATGACTTTTCTGATAAATATCTTTTTCTGGCTCCTGTCTGGCTTACTCAAATATCAGTCTAGCACCGAACAAAATCCCCCCTTCACCTCTATTCCCCTGTCCTAATTGTGGTTCTCACCATAGGATCAAGAATGGTTATATTCCTAAGGGAAAACCCAAACGTCAAGGTAAAGAATGTGGTCAACCGTTTGTGATCAATCCCACTAATAAAACCGTCTCTGACGAAACCAAACAATTAATTGATCAACTCTTGCTCGAACGAATTTCCTGACGAGGAATTGCTAGAGTAACTGGAGTGAGTTAGTCATGGTTACCAAACTATGTTAATAATAAATTTAGCCAAGTTCCCCGCCAGGTATAGGTAACAGACAAACCTAAAGGCAAATTAATCAGAGAATGTGATGAGTTATGGTCATTCGTATTTTGTCAGAAAATCAAGGTATATATTTGGTTAGCTATCGATAGAACTACGCAAGAAATTATTGGTTGCTATGCGCGGAGATAGGAGTCGTCAATCAGCCCAAAAACTTTGGGGCTAGTTTACCCGGTGTTTACCGACAATGCGCGGTTGCTTACACAGACTTTTGGGAGTCTTATAAGACAGTAATTCCCAGTAAACGTCATCGACCGGTCGGGAAAGAAACTGGTCAAACTAATCCTATTGAAGGATTAAATAGGGTTTGCTGAATAATGGTAAAACCCTTTTATAGCGGTGTGCAGTCGTATGAGGTACAGTGTCACGAGCTATAAACCATGCTAGGCAAAGCTTGGTTTGTATCTCACTCAAGCGCTTACCGCTATAGGCTAAGTATAATTACTTATCGCGTAAGTGAGATGCTCCCAGGAGAAGGGAGAAGAGGAGAAGGGAGAAGGGAGAGGGTTTGCTGAAAAAGTTTGTTGGTGGGGTCAGGCGGTCGGCAGGAGGCAGTCCCGATGAAAAAATTTTCACCCCCACAGATGAAAGAGGTTTCTTTCCCCACACCCCACACCCCACACCCCACACCCCACACCCTACACCCCACACCCTGTCCCTAGGAAAAACTTCTTCAGCAAACCCTAGTTAAGGCCTGCTCGATTCTCTGACTATCGAGGGAGCGGCCGATAAAGACCAAGCGAGTTTGCCGCATTTCTGTGGATTGCCAGGGTCGGTCGAAGAAAGAATCAACGCGATCGCCGACTCCCTGTAACACCATACGCATCGGTTTATTGGCCACGTTAACAAATCCCTTGACCCGATAGATTTCTTCTCGGGCTACCAATTCTTTAATCCGTTGGGTCAAAATTCGGGCATCTACGGGAGAATCGAGGCAAAACTGCACAGAATTGATCTCCTCATCGTGATCGTGTTCTTCCTCGTGATCATGATGACTAGGACGACTAGCTAAATCATCCTCGACGGCGGCATTAAATCCCAATAGCACATCGGGGCTAATTTGTCCATCAGCACAAGTAACTATTTTTACCGTCGATCGCAGTTGTGTTTTCAGCCAATTAATAATTTTTTCTAATTCGATTTCGCTGATGAGATCGGTTTTAGTTAAGAGTACCAGGTCAGCGCAGGCTAACTGATCCTCAAATAACTCCTCAATGGGCGTTTCGTGTTCTAAATTGGGGTCTGCTTGCCTTTGTGCCGTTAAAGCGTCCAAATCCGCCACCAGACGACCCCTAGCGACAGCAAAACCATCCACCACGGTGATTACTCCGTCCACCGTCGCACCGTTGCGGATTTCCGGCCAGCGAAAAGCTTGAACCAGAGGTTTAGGTAAAGCTAACCCCGAAGTTTCGATCAGCATACAATCCAACTGTTGCCGTCGCTCCAGCAATTTCTGCATGGTGGGGAGAAATTCTTCCTGTACTGTACAGCACAGACAACCGTTGGTCAGTTCCACAATATTATCGTTGGGGTTGTCATCGCAGGTCTGACAACTTTTCAATAAATCACCATCAATTCCCACTTCTCCGAATTCATTGACCATAACGGCCACCCGTCGGCCTTGATTATTTTGTAGTAGATGACGGATGAGGGTAGTTTTTCCCGCACCCAGAAAACCCGTGATCACAGTAACTGGAATTTTGTGCATAGATAGAGCGATCGATTATGTTCCTAGATCAATCTATCAGACTCTCGCTCTAGGGTTGAGGGTTTCAGCGCTAATTCTTTAGGATTACCCCACCAATTGCCGGACTGTCACAAACTGGCTGAAATTTTCCTAGTTAGTGGTTATTCTGGTAAAAGTTTCAGCCGGCTAGAATAATCGCTGAAAAACTTTTGTGGGAGTGGATCATGTTACAACGTCTTTTTTTAGCCTTTACCCTCGCTTTTCCCCTTTATTTAAGCATTGCTATTCAACAAACTTCTCCTCTAGCTGATAGGGTAAATCGCCCTTCTTCTCGCGGAATCGATAAAATTGAGCGGACAGTAAAAACCATCCAAAAGCAATTAAAACAAGAGCATTCGGTTCAATTAGATTAATAAATTTGGTGAAAAAGAGGATATCTAAAACGGGTGCATCTCATTTTTGTAAATCTACTAATTTGGGATTTTTAAGGGGAAACTTTCTCCTAAAATTGGGCGTTACTTTCGGTTTTATCACTCAACCCTAGGGTTGAGTGATAGTAGGGTTGATTCATGAATCAACCCTACCCAAACCCCCCGTTGGGGCCCAAACCCCGGAGCGCATTAGTTTTTCGGTGGGATGCTTACACGCGATTGTTCATATTTTTGTACTAATTTAAGAGTCACTGATAATTGCTAATTGGGGCTTGCTGAATAATGGTAAAACCCATTTAAAATAAAGCTTTTGACCTGTTAAAGTCCGATGTTAGTGCAAGCAAATAGGATTGGGACTTTCAAAAACCTTGCATTATCCTTCTTGTAGTACATCGATTGGTACAAAAAACAAGGGCAACAAAGCCTGAAACGACCG
>NZ_JAPZQM010000234.1:0-2454 GCF_027530565.1 Microcystis sp. LE19-10.1B
GCCAAGCTTTTCTGGTCGGAACCCCCTAAGCCGAGTTTTCAAGGTGCTGCGCCGTCCACTTGGTTTTCGAGACTGGCCTTTTAATTCTAACGTAAAGCCAACCTAGAACGGCGGGGTTTCAGACCCAAAATTTCCGATGACCAATGCACCTGACGACTACGATAGTCCTTGGAAAACGGCTCTGGTGCGGTATTTCCAGGAGTTTCTGGCGTTTTACTTTCCGGCGGCTTATCGAAAATTTGGGTTAAAACCCCGTCCTTTTAGGACGGCTTTAGGCTACAATGGAAAAAGCGATAACCAAGCTAAAAACTGAACCTTGACAACAGATAGTAGGGGGTTTTGTTCAGAAAAGAATTCAAATTCGGCCTTGAACAAGTAAAACTTTCTAGGAAATAAGGTTGAACATTAGATTTTTTCGACTTGTTCAAAGTGGCCGGAGGGCATTCGGACACTCAAAACGGACGTGGAGAAAGAGTCAGACTTAAGCAATTAAGCGTTTTTCGGTGAAGCGTCAACCCCATTCAGCGACCACCCTAAAAAAGTGGCGTGGTGAGGAATCGCCGTCCGTTTTACGGCGGCGAGGATGTCAAGAGTCCATTGATTGGACATTCCCCCATAGGTTTCTGGAGCAAGAACTGGCCCAAATTGTGGCAGATGCGGAATTAGGGCGGCGACGGGTGGACTGTTTGGTAGAAGTGACCCTGACCACGGCCAAGCAGGAATGGGTTTATATTCATGTGGAGGTTCAGGGGCGACGGAATAGAACCTTTGCTGAACGGTTGTTTATTTACAACTATCGGCTTTATGACCGTTACCGTCGCCCGGTTGCAACCTTAGCCGTGTTAGCAGATACAAATCCAAGCTGGCGACCCCAGGGATTCAGCTACGACTTGCTTGGTAGTCGGACAAGCATTGAATTTGCGACAGTAAAAATTCTTGACTACGCCAACTGTCTCAATGCTTTGCTAGACAATCCCAACCCTTTTGCCCTGGTGACTGCGGCCCATTTATTAACCCAACAAACCCGCAATAATCCGTCAGGGCGCTATGACGCCAAGTGGCAGTTGGCTCGATTACTATATGAGAGGGATTGGGATAAGCAACGGATTCTTGATTTGTTTGGCATTATCGACTGGTTAATGAAGTTGCCCCAAGACTTGGAGAAACAACTGTGGACGTCCATTCAAAATTTGGAGAAAAATAAAGCCATGCCCTATGTCTTATCGGTAGAACGTATTGCCCGTCAAGAAGGTCGTCAAGAAGGTCGCCAGGAGGGTCGTCAGGAGGGGCTTCTCGAAGGAGAATCTCTGCTGATTGTGCGACAGTTGTCAAAACGATTTGGTACCCTGAGTCCGGATGTGGTGGCCCAGATTCGTGGGCTGACGGCGTCGCAATTAGAACAGTTGGGGGAGGCTCTCTTGGATTTTCAATCCTTGGCGGATTTGGATAACTGTTTGGATTCCCTTTAAATTCAGGTTTGTTAAGCGACCAGTTTAGTCAGTCCACTGCCGCAGCCCTAGACCGAGTTACGGATTTTGCTATTGGTACTGATAAAATTGACCTGCTTAGTCAAGCTGGTGCGGCAATATCGTACTTTTAGCCCTGAAATATATGATAGCGATGATAGTTTAAAAAATCTAAATCTGGTGAAAAGCGAGCGGGAACATTTAAAGTTTTACCGCGATAGTTGATAAAATTTAGTGCTAACGTCTCGCTACCTTGATCCTGAGCCTTTTTTTCGATCTCATGGCCAATAATTAATCTTAAATCCTCATCGAAACTAATTAAACCTCGATCGAAAGCAGTATCATGAGTACGAGCTAGGCACAAGCCATTATGAGGGTTTAAACGCTGTTCAGGAAATTGACTCCAGGGTAATATATGACTAGCTGTTAGTAACAGCGGAATGGGATTTCCTGTAATACAGCAACGATAGTTATATAGGGCTAAAATTGTCTTTCTAAAAAAGTTTTGTCCGATTCTAACTTTTCTGATTGCCTCGGTTTCTGTTTTGATATTTTCCGAAAAATCAAGTCTCGTAAAATCCTCTTGCTGTTCGTTGATAACTCCTAAAAGAACTTGTAATTTTTCCTCACTTTCTAGGGCTAATTCTGTCCAGTTATTCTCGAACTCCTGCCAGATTTGCCGATCAGCTTTACTGATACCTTTTAACCCCTGTACTCCTCGCAATTGATGCCTGGGATCGAGAGAACCAAAATTACATAGTTTCATCACCAGGGCCGATGGTGTTCGCTGTAACTTTTGAGGCTCTTCGGTTTGTGTTATGCAATGGACGGGGGTTATATTGGATGTAACCCTTATATAGAAAGGCATTTAGCGATTTTTGTCGATTGTTTTTGATCTAGAGCGAACTAATCAATTAAGTCTCTTACCAGATAAGGATTTAGTCGATTTATGACCCCCTATCGAACCATACCAAGTAACGAAGAACCA
>NZ_JAPZQM010000275.1:0-4218 GCF_027530565.1 Microcystis sp. LE19-10.1B
TTTGTACCAAGCGATGTACTACAAGAAGGATAATGCAAGGTTTTTGAACGTCCCAATCCTATTTTCGCAGCACTAACATCGGACTTTAACAGGTCAAAAGCTTTATTTTAAAAGGGTTTTACCATTATTCAGCAAACCCTAATTAGACAAGAATTTCCGGATTTGGCGGCAAAGTATTTCGACAACAAACCCTATTTTTGGGCGGGAGCTTATTTCGTGGCTAGTTGTGGCGACGTTACTGTCGAACAACTAAAAAAATACGTCGAGAACCAAAACTCCCCAAAAGTGGAAAGGCTACTGCGTTAGTTTCATTCTGGTCGCGATTCATCTCCCGTTAACCGCTACGCAGTTTAACGGGAGTCCTCTCGCGACCTTGAGATAGGGGTGAGGGGTGGGGCAGATTTTTCAGGGATCGGTAAACAGTAAACAGTGAAAATACTCCTCACCTAATACCGCTTACCGATCACCGATAACTTAATTATTGGCCATTACCCAATTAACTAGAGTGCGGACGGGAAAACCGGTGGCCCCGGAATTATTAACGCCATTTTCTTTATCGCACCAGACCGGTCCTGCGATATCTAGGTGGAGCCAGGGAGTATTATTAATGAATTGCTTCAAAAATAAAGCGGCTGTAATGGAACCGCCGGGGCGCGGGCCGGTGTTTTTCATATCGGCAATTTGAGACTTCATCCCCTCGAAATATTTTTCTTCTAGGGGCATTGGCCAGAATTTTTCGCCGGCTAATTTAGCGGCCTCTTGGAGTTGAACAGTGAGACTCTCATCGCTACTCCATAAACCGGCGATATCGTCCCCCAAAGCGATGACACAGGCCCCGGTTAAAGTGGCTAGATCCACGATCGCATCCACCTCTAATTTTTCCGCAAAAACCAAGCCATCGGCCAGGGTTAATCGTCCCTCGGCATCGGTGTTATTGACTTCAATAGTTTTGCCATTAGAAGCGGTTAAAATGTCCCCAGGGTGCATAGCGCGACCACTAATCATATTTTCTGTAGCCGGACAGATAAAGTGTACTTCCACTTCTGGCTGTAATTGGGCGATCGCCTTGGCTGCGCCTAGGGTGGCGGCACCACCCCCCATATCCATTTTCATGGTTTCGATGCCACTGCCGGCCCCTTTAATATTCAAACCGCCGGAATCAAAGGTTAAACTTTTGCCGACGATTGCTAGTTTACGTTTCGGGGTTCCTTGGGGTTTATAGATTAAATGAAGGAATTTCGGGGGAATATCCGAGGCTTTGGCCACTCCTAGGAAGGCTCCCATACCCAAGCTTTCGCATTCTTCCTGTTCCAGAATTTTGAGACTTAATCCGTATTCGGCGGCAATTTGCTCGGCGGTTTCTGCCATGGTTAGGGGGGTAACGGTGTTAGCGGGAGCATTGACTAATTCTCTGGCCAGAATCACCCCGGAACAGATTTGCTCGGCTTTGGCGATCGCAGATGTTTGCTCTCCTAAACCCAATAACTCGACGGTTGCTAATTTGGCTCCTTTTTCCTCCTTAGTGGACTTGAAGCGGGTATCCTGATGATTGGCCAGTAGTAGTCCTTCCGTGATTGCTCCGGCGGTGGCGGACTGATCACCAACTACCGGTAAACTGATGGCCAGAGCTTGGCTTTTTTGTTGTTTGGCCAGACGAGCGATCGCAGCAGCCGCTAGACGCAGGGTTTGCAGGTCGAAATCGGCAGTTTTTCCCAATCCCACCAGGATTAATTTGCGAATCGGACCACCACCTAGACGAGTCGCCGCACTGCTGCCTAATTTTCCCTCGAATTCCGTCTCGGAGATGAGATCACCTAGGTTTCCCCCTAGTTTATCGTTTAATTCTGCCAATTCTCCTGCAATCTCGATGGTTCCTTCTGGTAAACCTAGGGCTAAAGTATCTCCTGTCCAGGTAAGGAGCGAGGTGTCAGTCGATCGAATATCCATTCTTTATCTCGATAATTCTTTGCAAATTGCTTCTATTAATCACTATACTGTAAGCTCTATCAGTTATCATCTATTCAGGTTTAGTGGCTCCCTGTCAAGAATCAAGGTCTAGCTCTTGCTAAAATCATTGTCCCTGATTGCTGATGCTGACTGGGGATAACTGCCAGCGGTTCTACTACTTAGAAAAAAATTACCAAGTTTGTGTTGATCCCTCAAGGAGAAATTTTTATGGAAATATCTCGCCCTAATCAAGCAGAATTAACCGCAGAAGAACAACAGGAACTAGAAAAGTTGCGAGCTATTATCGAACAGGCTAGTGTTGATGGCGTGATCACTCAAGGGGAAAGGGAAAGAATCGCCCTAGCTATGAGGTCTGATGGTAAAGTGACCCTGGAAGAATTAGAGTTGGTCAGAACTTTAATTACCGAAAAAGTGAGCAAAGGGGAATTAGTTCTGGATTATCTTTAAACTCTGGAAAATCAGATAAAAAAAGACGGGGTGAAAACCCCGTCCTATTTGTCAAGAATTATGACAAATCCTTGACTTGTGATACTAATTGTGCTACCACATCTTGAGCGCTACCAAAGAGCATAAAGGTTTTGGGATTGTAGAATAATTCGTTTTCCACCCCGGCAAAACCCGATCGCATACTGCGCTTAATCACGATCGTGTGCTGTGCCTTATCCACGTCGAGAATTGGCATTCCATAAATGGGACTAGCTTTATCGTGACGGGCAGCGGGATTAACCACATCATTCGCCCCAATAATTAAGGCCACATCGACGCGCTCAAACTCAGGATTAATATCATCCATATCGTAGAGTTGCGGATAGGGAACATTAGCTTCGGCCAGTAATACATTCATGTGTCCTGGCATTCTTCCCGCCACGGGGTGAATAGCATATTTAACCTCAACGCCATTTTTTTCCAACTGTTCAGCTAATTCTCGCACTGCGTGTTGTGCTTGGGCCACCGCCATGCCGTAACCGGGTACAATCACCACAGAACGCGCATAACCGAGCATCATTGCCCCTTCTTCTGAATCAATAGCATGAACTGATTTATCAAGGCTAGAAGTGGCGCTCGCTTCGCCTCCAGCACTAGCACCTGTACCAAATGCCCCAAATAGTACACTAGCCAGCGATCGATTCATGGCTTTACACATGATCTGAGTCAGGATAATCCCCGACGCACCCACCAAAGCACCAGCGATGATCAACATACTATTCATCAGGATAAAACCGACTACGCTGGCGGCAAGTCCCGAAAAAGAGTTTAAGAGCGAGATAACCACGGGCATATCGCCGCCGCCGATGGGAAGCACGAATAAAGCCCCGAAAATTAGGGAAAGTGCCACCAAGGTCAGGAAAACATCGATCGAGGTGGGATCAAAAAAGAGATAGACACTACCCCCTAAAAAGGTGAGTAGCAAGAGAATGTTAAAGGGTTGTTGGAAAGGAAAAGTTACGGGCGCGCCACTGATTAATTCCTGTAATTTGGCAAAAGCGAGGACACTACCGGTAAAAGTGACACCGCCGATCAATATACCCAAAATAGCGATCAGTATCGAGTCAAAGGCAATATTTTCACCACTTTGCAGTAAACGCCAGTATTCGCCAATGGCAATTAAAGCACTGGCAGCACCGCCTAAACCGTTAAAAATCCCCACCATTTGGGGCATAGCTGTCATCGGGACTTTTTGCGCCGAAACTAGGCCGATAATCGAGCCAATCACTAACGCCACGGCGATTAAACCATAGCTGAGGATTTCTTGATTGATTAAGGTGGCAATAATGGCGATTAGCATCCCGATGGCAGCCAGAAAATTGCCTTGACGGGCGGTAGCGGGGGAAGATAATTGTTTAAGACCGATGATAAATAAAATGGCGGCAAGTAGATAGGACAACTCGATCCCTGTGATAAGGGCATTATTCATGATTTAGCCTCTTTTTTCTTGAACATTTGCAGCATTCGATCGGTAACGACAAAACCACCGACCACGTTAACCATCGCCAAAATAACGGCAATTAACCCTAAAATTACGGTTAATTCGTGCCAATCCGTGCCTCCGGCGATGAGGAGCGCACCGACAACGGCGATACCTGAAATTGCATTCGCTCCCGACATCAGGGGTGTATGGAGAGTGGGAGGGACTTTATTGATTACCTCGAAACCGACAAAGGAAGCGAGGACAAATACCACTAAAGCGGTTAAAAGTTGGGCAGTCATTGGTTAAAGAAATAGGGGATAGGGTGTGGGGTGTGGGGTGTG
>NZ_JAPZQM010000377.1:0-3167 GCF_027530565.1 Microcystis sp. LE19-10.1B
GCGGCTCCCCAGAACAGTCTCAGCCTGGAAGTTGGTCACTAGCTAGACACTACCTAACAGCCACAGGCGATAGGCTGAGAGGCCAGAGATGCTGTCGTGGCTTTCATCTTACCTCTCAGCGGTTTTTGAGATGTTGCCTTAAACCCTATTAGGGATTGAAACAACTGCGATCTCATCCTGGACCATTCCCGCCATAGTTCCAATTAATCTTAAACCCTATTAGGGATTGAAACCGATCGCTCGCCTATCTGCGAATAATCCGATTTTTGTTCCAATTAATCTTAAACCCTATTAGGGATTGAAACTAGGTATCGATCGCTGATCGAGAAGGAAATTACTTTACTCGTTCCAATTAATCTTAAACCCTATTAGGGATTGAAACAGCTTCTAGAGTGCCACCACCAGCCAGCATCAATGGTTCCAATTAATCTTAAACCCTATTAGGGATTGAAACCGATTAGTGGATGTATTCGGCAATGATGCCAGTGCGTTCCAATTAATCTTAAACCCTATTAGGGATTGAAACAATTATCCTGTTTCTTGTCAGTTTGCTACTCCAGGTTCCAATTAATCTTAAACCCTATTAGGGATTGAAACACTTGTTTGAGGCTAAAACTATTTGGTTTTTGCAGTTCCAATTAATCTTAAACCCTATTAGGGATTGAAACAGTGATGGCCGGCTCGATAAATCCCTCGGCTTTTGTTCCAATTAATCTTAAACCCTATTAGGGATTGAAACTGCCGATTATCTTATAAATTGGCTTAAAGTATTGTTCCCGTTCCAATTAATCTTAAACCCTATTAGGGATTGAAACATTCGCTTAAACCCCGCCGCCGCACCCGTATTAAGGTTCCAATTAATCTTAAACCCTATTAGGGATTGAAACTAAAATTAGCGCGAGGAGATTCACTTGGCCTTCTAGTTCCAATTAATCTTAAACCCTATTAGGGATTGAAACCCCCTGGAAACTTTTTAGTCAGAATTGTATTTCGTTCCAATTAATCTTAAACCCTATTAGGGATTGAAACTTATCTGCCATGAGTTTTAGTGAAGAAAGATTAGAGTTCCAATTAATCTTAAACCCTATTAGGGATTGAAACCGTCCATATTTAATTCTGTAGGTCGCCATCTTTTGTTCCAATTAATCTTAAACCCTATTAGGGATTGAAACAACACTTCTCTGGGTGAATCTTTCGATGAGGCCAGTTCCAATTAATCTTAAACCCTATTAGGGATTGAAACCCGTCTAATTTGGCTTTAATCACAAAAGTTGCTTGTTCCAATTAATCTTAAACCCTATTAGGGATTGAAACTTTTTCGATTAGATCGCGCCATAAGTCGATCGCAGTTCCAATTAATCTTAAACCCTATTAGGGATTGAAACTGCAAACAGAATTTATCCCCAGCAGTAGCCGCGCAAGTACCGTTCCAATTAATCTTAAACCCTATTAGGGATTGAAACCGGTCAGGAGATTGTATTCCAAATATTTGATCTGAGTTCCAATTAATCTTAAACCCTATTAGGGATTGAAACGCTGGTCGCCACTTTACCCGCAAAGGATGGCAGGTTCCAATTAATCTTAAACCCTATTAGGGATTGAAACTTTCCCGTCTGTGCGCTGGCCATAACCACCACCTCGTTCCAATTAATCTTAAACCCTATTAGGGATTGAAACTAATACCTCTTTCTGGGATAGCGCTCCGACTTGCGTTCCAAGTTCCAATTAATCTTAAACCCTATTAGGGATTGAAACTAATCGCATTGGCTTAAGCCTGGCTTAAATTCAGTGTTCCAATTAATCTTAAACCCTATTAGGGATTGAAACCTCTAATAATTCGCCCCGATGGGAATTGTACCAGGTTCCAATTAATCTTAAACCCTATTAGGGATTGAAACAAATAAAGTAAGAAATAGCGGGGAAGAATTAGCAGAATGTTCCAATTAATCTTAAACCCTATTAGGGATTGAAACTTAAAATGGCTTTAGTTTGAATTGAATCGCAATCTAGTTCCAATTAATCTTAAACCCTATTAGGGATTGAAACAGCAAAGGCATAAATCCCAGGGGTATCGGTGGGGTAGTTCCAATTAATCTTAAACCCTATTAGGGATTGAAACCTTTTATATTAAAAAGACTGCCGTGCTGACGCAAGTTCCAATTAATCTTAAACCCTATTAGGGATTGAAACTTCCCTCTGGGGGAAGCGATTCTCCCAACTCCAAAGTTCCAATTAATCTTAAACCCTATTAGGGATTGAAACATGATCACTGGTTCCACAGACTGACTGCCAGTATCGTTCCAATTAATCTTAAACCCTATTAGGGATTGAAACTAAATTCGGTAATTGAATTTAAAGAAAAAGATAAGTTCCAATTAATCTTAAACCCTATTAGGGATTGAAACTTTCAGGTAGGGGCTCTTCTCGACTTTGTGTGATAATTTTTGCTTATAGAATCGTGAAATATTTACTGGGAAAGACTTTTAGGAGTATTTTGCTGAAGAAACTATCAGTATAGACCCCGTTTCCACACAGAAACCAGAAGAGCCAGGTAGGGATTATTACGAATCAAATCACGCGAGTTCCAATTAATCTTAAACCCTATTAGGGATTGAAACCGGCCACGGTAAGCGAGGGCAGCATCGCCTAATTGTTCCAATTAATCTTAAACCCTATTAGGGATTGAAACGCCACTCATTTAACTCCACGCCCATCTTAATCAGGTTCCAAGTTCCAATTAATCTTAAACCCTATTAGGGATTGAAACAACGATTTTAAGGATTCCGGGGATGCAGTCTCGCGTTCCAATTAATCTTAAACCCTATTAGGGATTGAAACTGAAATCTGTACAAGCTGTTCTATCTGTATTGGCTGTTCCAATTAATCTTAAACCCTATTAGGGATTGAAACACCGTAGCTACCTCTAGGCTCGGTAAAATTATCTATTGTTCCAATTAATCTTAAACCCTATTAGGGATTGAAACCACTTCTCGCGCTTCAGAAAGCGATCGGACAATGTTCCAATTAATCTTAAACCCTATTAGGGATTGAAACTGCATGGGATAGGATTAGTGGCAATCATTTTGCCGTTCCAATTAATCTTAAACCCTATTAGGGATTGAAACTTTTTATTGTCCATTCTGGTTTATCTTCTTATCTTGTTCCAA
>NZ_JAPZQM010000154.1:0-4428 GCF_027530565.1 Microcystis sp. LE19-10.1B
CACACCCTACACCCTACACCCTACACCCCACACCCTACACCCCACACCCCACACCCTACACCCTACACCCTACACCCTACACCCTACACCCTACACCCCACACCCTACACCCCACACCCTACACCCCACACCCTACACCCCACTTCCCCACTTCTCCAACAATTGTAAAGAAATGTTACAATTATGCTGTCATAACAGCTTACCATCTTGACAGGAGGGAAAGACAGTGGTTATAGTAAGAACACATACCCGGGTAAACCAATTTAGTGATATGCAAGACAAGCAAAAAGTCACACTGTACCTTCCCCCTGGAGTCCATCGTCAACTAAAAATAAGAGCCGCGATCGATGAAGAATCGATGTCAGGGCTGGTGGAAAAAGCGATCGCTTTCTACCTAAAATACCCCGAAAAGGTAGAAGAAATCGAAGCCGCCGCCTATGGCAAAACCTATCAGGTTCATGTCTGTCCCGAGTGTGATGCCGCCTTAGTGATGAAAGAAGATCGGCTAAGGTCAATCAAACGCCAGCCCGGAATAGTCGGCGACGAGTTCCCGCTCGAAGTTCCCGAACCCGTTGGCGCTCAAGGAACCGCAGAGGGAGAAGCAGCCTTAGTTCCCTGCTAAACTCTCGGTAGCCGCCCAAGGTCAAAACCGTTACCACAAATAGGGTCGATGTTATGAAAGAAGAGCTAGAAATTCTCGTCAAGGCTCAGTATCCCCTGATTTACCTCGTCACCTCCGAGGAGGAAAGGGCGGAAGAAGCCATCAGCAAAATAGCCCAACTAAATACACAACATCGACGGGTGTTTGTCTGGACTGTCACCCACGGCATGATCGAACAGGGTCAACCGCGCCAAACCAATCAACATAATACCGTGTCGCCAGAAGCGGCGATCGAATGGGTAGTGCGTCAACGGGAAGCGGGCATCTATATATTTAAAGACCTGCATCCGTTCATCACTTCCGCTCCAGTCACTCGCTGGTTGAGAGATGCGATCGCAAGCTTTAAAGGAACCGAAAAAATCATTATTTTAATGTCTCCCCTGCAAGAAGTCCCCATAGAACTAGAGAAAGACGTAGTAGTTCTAGATTTTCCCCTGCCGGACATGGGAGAGTTAGATACAGTTCTCTCGCAACACCTAGGCAAAAATCAAAATCGTCGTACCACCACAGAGGTCCGGGAAAAACTCCTGAAAGCGGCCTTAGGCTTAACCAAAGATGAAGCCGAAAAAGTTTACCGCAAAGCCCATGTAAAAGCGAACAAATTGACGGAAGACGAGGTAGAAATCGTCCTTTCCGAGAAAAAACAACTGATTCGCCGCAACGGAATTTTAGAATACGTTGAAGAAGACGAGACCATCAACGCCGTCGGTGGTCTGGAAGAATTAAAAAAATGGTTAAAACAGCGATCAAACGCCTTTACAGAAAGAGCCAGAGGTTACGGACTCCCCCAACCGAAAGGGATGCTAATTTTAGGAGTACCAGGCTGTGGTAAGTCCTTAATCGCTAAAACCACCTCGCGCCTCTGGAGTTTACCGCTCCTGCGCTTAGATATGGGACGGGTTTACGATGGTTCCATGGTGGGACGGTCTGAGGCTAACCTGCGTAATGCCCTAAAAACTGCTGAATCCATCTCTCCGGCCATTCTTTTCATCGATGAATTAGATAAAGCTTTTGCCGGTGGCACAGGTTCCGCCGATTCCGATGGGGGAACCTCTAGCCGCATCTTCGGCTCCTTCCTGACTTGGATGCAGGAAAAAACCTCACCCGTCTTCGTCATGGCCACAGCTAACCGGATTGAACGGCTACCCGGGGAATTTCTCCGCAAGGGGCGCTTCGATGAAATCTTCTTTGTCGATTTGCCCAATTCCGAAGAAAGACAAGATATCTTTAATATTCACCTGACTAAACGACGCTCCGACATTTCTCGCTTCGATTTGGAGCAGTTAGCCAAGGTATCCGATGGGTTTTCCGGTGCGGAAATAGAACAGGCGCTGATTGCCGCCATGTATGAGGCCTTCGCCCAAGATCGCGAATTCACGCAATTAGACATTATTGCGGCGATTAAGGCGACTCTGCCCCTATCTCGCACCATGACCGAACAGGTGACGGCCCTGCGTGATTGGGCCAGACAACGCGCCCGACCTGCTTCGGCCTCCGTCGCTGAGTACCAGCGATTGGAGTTCTAACAGACTTTCGCCCGCTCCCAACGGGATGAAAGGCTAGTTCTCAGGGACTAGCAATGCCTCGAAAAGCCGCTTGGCGGCACTCTTTAACTCTCAATCTGTTGTTGTTGATTCTTATCTACAAAGAGGAAATTCCAATGTCTCATTTTAGCACTCTCCGGACCAAAATCACCGATGCCGAAATCCTCAAAGCTTCTCTCCGCGACCTCGGTATTAGCGTAAAAACCGAAGCTGATGTTCGTGGTTACAACGGTCAACGGGTTCGCTCCGACATCGTTGCTGTTCTCGATGGCGAATATGATCTCGGTTGGTCCCGCAATACCGACGGCAGTTTCGATTTAATCGCTGACCTCTGGGGTGTGGCCAAAAAACACAATCAAACCGAATTGATCAACTCGATCAACCAAAAATACGCTGTGAACAAAACCCTATCCGAAGTGAAACAGCGCGGTCTGCAAAACGCTAACGTTAAGCTAGTCGTTCAAAGCTAAGATTTACAGCGCGTTCCCAAGCCTAGGGGTTGACCAGTTCGGTTAACCCTTTTTTCTGTCTGTGGGGTATGTTAAGAATAGTAAAATTAACTTGACAAAAATGCTCCGACCCGAAGAAAGAACTAAACTCGATCCGACGAAAGACAGCGATTTTTATGCTTTTCCCCGCTTTGTCACCCACGTGGATGAGGGTTTTATCGATCGATTAACCGCTCTCTACCGAGAGATCTTATCGCCGAATACACGCATTTTAGACCTGATGAGCAGCTGGGTGTCCCATTTACCGGAGGAGATGGAATTTGAGCATATCGAAGGTCACGGGATGAATGGGGAGGAGTTAGCCAAAAATCCCCGCTTGCATAGTTATTTTGTCCAAGACCTCAATGCACAGCCAAAATTGCCCCTAGGGGATAGTTCTTTTGATGCGGTGTTAATCACGGTGTCGGTGCAGTATTTGCAGTATCCAGAGGCGATTTTTGCGGAACTGTATCGCATTTTAAAGCCTCATGGTCTGGTGGTGGTTAGTTTTTCCAATCGGATGTTTTACCAAAAAGCGATCGCTGCTTGGCGCGATAATAGCGATTTAGGCCGGGTAGCGTTAGTGAAATCCTATTTTAAATCGGTGGCGGGATTTAGGGAAGTACAGGCGATCGTTCGTCCTGCTACTACCCCCAGTTTCCTGCAAATGTTAGGAATTATGGTTGCCGATCCCTTCTATGCAGTGATAGGGAAAAAGAATCCTCTCTAGGATTATAGTCATCGTTTGAATTCTTAATCCCTAATGCTCGCCATCCAATGCCGACTCTGACTGACCAGATTTTTTCTCTTGGTTTCACCTCTTTGAACTCTAGGCTGGGGTGAAATGGATTTTCTTTCCAAATCTGGTAATTTTTCTTGGCTGTTTCTTGTACCCTTTGCGGCAAACTTAGAAAAAGTTGACGAAACCTCTTGGTTCTGGATGACTTCATTCTTCCCCAAAGCCTTTATCTTCTGTTCTCCCCTCTTGTTCTTCTATCAGAGCTTCCTGTGCCATTGTTATTAAAGCTCCCAATTCCATATCTTCGTTGGAAAGGCTTTTCTGCCATTTTAATTCACCTTCAATATCTTCCAGCAATTGTTGAGCAAGTTCATCTTGAAGATGCTCTGGCAGTTTCTGGATTTCTGTGAATGCTTTTTGCAATAGAGTAGTCATGTTTTGTTCATGTTTTACGGGTATTGAACTATTTTACTACTTTTTCTACTCTTGCAATCTAACGGTTTAAGTTTGTCTATAGCTTTATTGTCAACGACTTTAGGGAATAACGGGCTTCAATAAAAGGGCTTCTGAGGGCTGCTCAAGCATTAATAAGCTGTTCGTAATTTAAATTGCTTGTTGAGACGAGGCAAGAGGCAACAGTAAAGGAATTGGAGGAGATTCGGCTAATCTAAGAATAAGCAGTTTAAATAGGGTTTGCTGAATAAATGTGAAATGTAGGCAAGGTAGGGGTTTTGTGGCTTTACGAGCGAAACAGGTGCAAGATTTTTGCGTCTTCATCGGCCCGCGTCCTGTAGGGGCGAAGCATTCGGGCAATAACCTATCGGTGAAACCGGAGATTTTCTATCCGAATGCTTCGCCGGGAGCATCTCACTTACGCGATAAGTAATTATACTTAGCCTAAAAGCCACTCTTAATCGTGTCTTGGAACGAAATAGAGGCTTTTAAAGACTGCGTACATGGAGAATTAAAACAAGAATTACCCTCGAAAAGCCTATT
>NZ_JAPZQM010000280.1:0-3989 GCF_027530565.1 Microcystis sp. LE19-10.1B
AAATCCTTATCTGGCAAGAGACTTAATTGATTAGTTCGCTCTAGAGCAAAAACAATTGACAAAAATCGCTAAATGCTTTTCTATATAAGGGTTCCATCCCTTATAACCCCCGTCCATTGCATAACAATTACCGAAGAGCCATTAGTCACAGCAACAAGCCCTATAATTATTAGAAGGCTATAGAGTTCTTGCATAATTAATTTTTGAGAGTGCAAAAATGAGAAAAATAGACATAAAACTGCATAACATCCCTAAATAGAGCATTTAATTGATTAATGCTCATTCTTAATTCTACTGACTACTGACTACTGGCTACTGGCTACTGAAGCCTAAACCCAACAACAATTTTTGATTTTTACAAGAGGCCTTATGTCGTCAACTGCCTACGAAACTGATTATAATCAATGGCTAAAAGAGACGGTAAAACAGTTACGATGATGCTATAGCCCTAACTAGAACTGCGCTAAAGCGCAACTACAAACCTATCAGAAGCCTAATGTTTTCAAAATTATCGGTAAGGCTGTTTGACAGGCTTGGGCAAGTTTGCTGGCAGGTTCCAAAGCTTTAGCAATTGTTTCGAGAAAATTAACCGCTCGTTGGGCTTTCTTTTGCAGTCCGGCATCATCAGGATTTTGACTAGCTTGGGCAATCTTTTTCACTTGATTGGCGGCTTCGGCTTTTTCTTCTACATCTAAATGGCTGTCAATTTTAATCGCCTGGGTTAGTTCTTGCAGTAAAGCTTTAAGTTGGGCGTTTTCTGGGGAAGCATCGGCTGCAATTTGGTTAATGGTATTGGTTACATCGCCGATGATTTCGCCGAAATTGACGGCAGAATTATTAATATCGCGGATGGTAATATTTGGGGAACTGTCGTTACTATTGCTCATGGCTTTTGCTTCTACATGGATGGGACGGTTGGCGAGGGTTTTGGTAATTTCCATCATATCAACACTTTGTTGGCGATAGATGGCAATTATTTCCTCATCTTTGGCGGTGAGTTGTGCCTTATATTGCGCTTCGATGGCTGCGAGTTGTAGTTGATAATTTTGGTTAAATTCTTGATGAATTTTCTCTTTATCAGTATCGGGGGGTACATGGACTTTTACCACTATCACGCCATCTCCTTTATTGGCAATGCTCTGCACCTGAAGCGGCGTATCTTCATTCTGCACTTGCACTTCTTTTAAGGCAGCAATGAAAGCTTTCCAATCCACCCCATTGCGGAAAATGAGGTCAACGGTGTCGAACATTTCGGCAAACAATTTAGTAAATTCCCCTGGTTGAAATTCACCACTGCTGGGGCGGCGTTCTTTTTGCCCATTAAGCAGGTAAATATACTGGCAGTCAATCTCATCCAGTTGGGTGGTGGCATCAATATTCCAATTTTCCACGCAAGCACCCGTCAGAGTAGCATGGCGCAAATCGGTATTGACGGCGTTGACTTCGGTGAGGTTTGCCCCCGCAAGGTTGGCGTATTGCAAGCTGGCTTCACTGATATTCGCTAGGCGCAAGTTGGCAGTTTGCAGGTTTGCCCCGTCTAGGTATGCCCCCCGTAAATTGGCTTGGGCAAAATCCTTTCCGCTTCCGGTGCGGGAATCAATCAAAAATTCCCTAATCCGGGGATTGGCTAATAAGGTATTGCCGGGGCGGGCTAATTCCAATTTAATTGCCTGCTTGAAGCAGGTTTTTTTCAGGATGGCGCGGTTGAAGTTGGTATTTTTCAACCTCGCACCCGTGAAATCTGCCTCGGTTAAATTAGCTTGAAAAAAGGATGTGCCACCAATAGCAGCAAAGGCTATCACAATTTTACGCAACCAAGGATCGCGGTGTTCTTGTTTAAGGGTCAGCCAACCGAGCCAACAATAAAATAAGGCTACGGCTACGGATATGGCTACGGCTGCGGTTACGGTTCCGGCTACGGCTACAGCTAAGGCTCCGGCTCCGGCTACGGCTAGGGCTAAGGCTCCGGCTCCGGCTAAGGCTCCGGCTACGGCTCCCGCTCCGGCTAGGGCTACGGATATAGCTACGGCTACGGCTACGGCTCCCGCTCCGGCTCTGGCTCCGGCTCCGGCTACGTCTAGGGCTACGGCTCCGGCTCCGGCTCCGGCTCCGGCTAGGGCTGAGGCTCCGGCTAGGGCTCCGGCTACGGCTAGGGCTCCGGCTACGGCTACGGCTATGGCGAAGGCCAAAATATTTTTACGCCAAGTGACAGCGCAAAAACAGATGAGAAAAATTAAGGTGAACCAACCAGTAACTTGGTTTTCTGGATTGGAATAAAAAATTAAGCCCACCATATAACCGCCGAAGGCGGAGAAAAAACTCGAAACCACAATTAACACCAAAGCCAACCCCAGCAAAATCACCAGCCACCGCTTCTGCAATCCCGCCTTCGCCCCAGCAAACTTCGTCCCCGTCAAATTCGCCCGACTAAAATTTGTCCCGCGTATATCACAACCACTGAAATCCGCCCCCGCTAAGTCCGCACCGCGAAAGTTACCACCCCGCAAGGATTCCCCCCGGAAATCCCGCCGCCCGTTTTTGTACTGTTCAATAACTGCCGCTGCCTTCATCGCCTACGAAATTGCCATACTATGCCCTCAATCTTACTGCAAGTCAGAAAGCGGGTTTCCTGAGAGAATCCGATTGATACTCCCATCCCAGCGCTTCGGGATTCTTGGTTCAACGAGTCCACGTTCAAAAACCTGGCATTTTTATGGGCAATCGCGTCAGTTTCCACACCTCGCGTTCTAGAATATATCTGGATTTCCCCCATAGATATCTACTACAATAGCCGAAAACCCTTATCTATCAATGGATACACCCATTAACCTTTCTTAATCTACTCATGTTTATGGTAATATTTCTTAATAGACGGGGATAGATTATATTTGGTAGAATTTACTGACCCTAATTCTCCTGTGCCAGAAAAGTAGATTTATTCAGCCAACCCTAGATAAGTAGCTGGTTATAATTAAATTATGGATTGTGGGTTCGATCCCCCCTGCCCCCCTTGATAAGGGGGGTGTCTGAGAACTTTTAACACCTACCTACTTAGAAAGCCACTTAAGTAATTTTCTATGGAGAGTTAAATTATAAACCTCTTGCATAATTAATTTTTCAGGGTTCAAAAACGGCAAAAATAAGGATTAAATTGCATAAAATATGTAAATAGACCATTTAATGAATTATTATTCATTCTTAATTCTCCTGACTACTGACTACTGGCTACTGACTCCTAACCCCAACAACAATTTTTGATTTTTACAAGAGGTCTTATGTCGTCAACTGCCTACGAAACTGATTATAATCAGTGGCTAAAAGAAACGGTAAAACAGTTACGAGAGCGCAATTTTGAGCAGGTAGATTGGGATAATTTAATTGAAGAAATTGAGAGTATAAGGAAAAGTGATAGACGAGCTTTAATGAGTCTGTTAACCCGTCTTATCGAACATCTTTTAAAGCTGGCTTATTGGCAAGAAGAAAAAAAACGGTCAGGTAATCATTGGGCGGCAGCAATAGTCAATTTTTGCGCCCAAATTCAGCATCGTTTAGAAGATAGTCCCAGCTTACGGCCAGAATTAGCAGCTATGTATGATAAAGTTTATCCAGTGGCGATTAAATCAGTTTCTCAGCTTTTTTCCCTCAATTCAGACGCTCATATATCCCTCGAACAAACATTAGATGATAATTGGTTTCCCCCGGCTGAAAAATAGTTCTTAATTAGGAGTAATACTAAATCCGTTGAGTATAGGCTAGTTATGAAAGACAAAGATATAAATTTGCTTGCGGACTTTGCCGACCATAGCCAGTTGAAGTATAGGTAATGATTCGGTAGTAGTGGCGTAGCTCTCTTGCTTACCTGGTATGAATTGTGTAAAATATTTATGAATAAAAATAATTGGAACCCGCTCAGTCTTTAAACCTCTAGCTTGCTCATGACTGGCTCTTCTCGACTTTGTGTGATAATTTTTGCTTATGGAATCGTGAAA
>NZ_JAPZQM010000184.1:0-1572 GCF_027530565.1 Microcystis sp. LE19-10.1B
TTTGTACCAAGCGATGTACTACAAGAAGGATAATGCAAGGTTTTTGAAAGTCCCAATCCTATTTTCTTGCACTAACATCGGACTTTAACAGGTCAAAAGCTTTATTTTAAAAGGGTTTTACCATTATTCAGCAAGCCCTAATTAGGTAGGCGTTAAAAATTATCAGACACCCCCCTTATCAATGGTAGGGTTGATTCATGAATCAACCCTACCTTATCAAGGGGGGCAGGGGGGATCGAACCTAAAATCCATTTTTAATTTAATTATAACCAGCTACTTAATAGCCACAAAAATATCACTTCTTGAGGTTTTTTCCTGTTTAAAACACCGAACAAATTTAACCACTGAATCACCAAAGTCTGCTGAAGCTTTTACCCTCTATATATTTGCTAAATAAAAAAATCATCTATTTTTAGGGCAAGGTAAAAGCAGCAATTACGGGATAATGATCGGAAGGAATAAGATTCAACCAACGGGAAGGATCGACTTTTGCCCAATCTAACTGTAAACGGTTATCATAATAAATTGTATCGATGGCTAAATAAGGGGTATCGGTGTAATTATTAAAGCTCATTTGTTCGGCTAATTCCAAATCGGCTAAAGCATCCTTTAATCTAATTTCTGACTGGAGAGGTTGAGTTAAAATCTGACGGGGTAATCGTTGAGAATTAACATTAAAATCACCCGTTAAAAATAGGTAATCTTTTGTTAAATCTAGTTGACAAAAATGCTCCTGTATGCACTTAGCACCTAAGTCCTTAGCTTTGTCGCTATAGTAATCGAGATGGGTATTATAAAACTGCAAAGTTTGCCCCTCAAGAGTGCGAAATTTAGCCCCCGTTACCATGCGGGGATAAGGATTACCCCAAGCTTCAGTGATACTGCCAACAATATCGGGAGTTTCTGATAGCCAAAATTCGTATATTTCCAAACATTTTAACCGATTTGGTTGATATAAAATCGCACAATGTTCATCTAATCCTGTCCCCCTGCGATCACTGCCTAAACTTTGATATTTTGGCAATAAACGGTGTAGATCCAATAATTGATTAGCGCGAGCTTCCTGAGTACCAATTATATCGGGAGAATAGTGAGCAATTAGAGCCGCTACTGCTTCCCTTCTTACTCGCCAATTACGCTCATCAGGATCGGGTTTATCGTAGCGAATATTAAAGGACATTGCTGTTAGTTTCATAGGAAAATGGAGAATGAGGAAGGGAATCGGGAGTGGGAAGTGGGGAAGTGGGGAAGTGGGAAGTGGGGAAGTGGGGAAGTGGGGAAGTGGGAAGTGGGGAAGTGGGGAAGTGGGGAAGTGGGGAAGCTGTCTCATCACCCTATCACCCCAAAACCCTATCACCCTATCACCCTATCTCCTGAATACTGAATACTGACTCCTGACTCCGGTTCTTCGCTACTTGGTATGGTTCGATAGGGGGGCATAAATCGACTAAATCCTTATCTGGCAAGAGACTTAATTGATTAGTTCGCTCTAGAGCAAAAACAATTGACAAAAATCGCATCAATGTCCTTCTCTATAAGGGTTTCATCCCTTATAACTCCGTCCATTGCATA
>NZ_JAPZQM010000025.1:0-1574 GCF_027530565.1 Microcystis sp. LE19-10.1B
GCCAAGCTTTTCTGGTCGGAACCCCCTAAGCCGAGTTTTCAAGGTGCTGCGCCGTCCACTTGGTTTTCGAGACTGGCCTTTTAATTCTAACGTAAAGCCAACCTAGAACGGCGGGGTTTCAGACCCAAAATTTCCGATGAAATTAAAAACTTGACTAACTATCAATGGCTAACCTATCGCTGAAACCGTAGATTTCCTATCGGAATGTTTCGCCCCTACTTTTTCAGCCAACCCCAATTAGGGTTGGCTGAAAAAGTTTCTCCTGTGGGGACTGACGCGGGTTCGTTCAGCATACCCTAATTAAAAACCGCCCCCAAAGGACGGAGTTTCAATGCAAGCAGCTACGATGCCTCTCCTCATAGTTATCTTGACGTTAAGCTCGGTTAGCTATCCTTTTGTCGGCGTTTCATCGCCAGACCTAAGCCACCAGCAACCAGCAGTCCAGCAACAGTACCCGGTTCGGGAATAACCACCTGGGTGAAGGTTTGTGAGAAACTCGTAACGCTGGCGGTTCCAGGCACTGTAGTAGTCCGGCGAGCTAACAAACTCAGGTTGTTCATGACCGCAAGCGTGTTTGTTGGTGCGAACGAGATAGGGTCAATCGCAGGCATGCTGGGGGTAGCGTTTGTATTGCCGCTAATCCCTGCACCATTGAAGGTCACATTACTCGGTACTCCCGTAGCGGGTCCTGTAACTGAAGCACCTGTTATGGCATCTATCTGGCCAGTCATTGGGACATATCCAGCGGATGTGACGTCGAATTCGAAGGAGAAACCAGCTATCCAGTTGGCACTCCCGCTCGGCGGAGCAATGTTTAGGCCACCAACAATAGTGTAATTGAGAGTAGCACTACCAGAGACACCAGGAATGTAAGTGCCGGTTGCACTCACTCGAATGTTGGCTAGGGGATCGGTCACAGGATTAGCGATAGGACTTTTCGTAAACTCGTAATCCATCCAATTGCCGAAGGTTTTCTCAATTGTGCCATTTCCGTCCTCATCAACTTCGATGGAACCACCGGCAAGGAGCTCGGTGAGTGTACAGAATGAGGTACTTGTACAGCCGTTATAGGTTACCATAGCAGCCGCCTGGGCTGGGGCAGTGGCGAGGCCTAAGGCAGTGGCGACGGCCAGAGCAGCAGCGCTAGGAATGGTATATCTGAGTAATTTTGTCATATGTATAGACTCCCACAGAGGTAAAGTGGATGTGTGAATAATTATCGCAATGGTAACAGCAAATTTTTCCTTTGTCAACGCAGAATTGCCTATTTGTCAATATATCACTGAAAAATTGTCAACAGATCACTGAAAAGAGTTTCTCCCCACTTCCCCACTTCCCTATATCTGATTCATTCTCCGAATCTAATTCTTTGTTTTGTTACCTTTAATCGCTTATGAGGTAAGCAAAGCACGACGTTTTGACAAATTTTCAGCTATTTAGGGTTTGCTGAATAAATCTAAAAACCTTGTTGGATAAGGCTTTTAGACTTTTTTTCCCTGAAAAAGTGCCTACCATTGGAGTGATTGGGGGGAAAATTTAGGGATTTTTTCCCTGAAAATTAGGTAATTGACCAC
>NZ_JAPZQM010000366.1:0-6173 GCF_027530565.1 Microcystis sp. LE19-10.1B
TCTAAAAACCTTGTTGGATAAGGCTTTTAGACTTTTTTTTCCTCAAAAAGTGCCGACCATTGGAGGGATCGGGGGTAAAATTCAGGTACTTTTTCCCTGAAAATTAGGTAACTGACTACCTCAAAATCGGTAAAACCCTACACCCCACACCCCACACCCCACACCCGGCCCCCCCCAACAAACATTTTGAGCAGACCCTAATTATAACCAGCTAGATAACTGAGGTAAGAGACTCTTGCTGACTTGCTTGCAGATGGGATTGAGCGCGAACAGCGCGGAACATCCCAAAACGACATAAACCCGTGCCAAAGGCCAAACGCATCAGCAGAATTGTCGGCACTTCTCGGACGGATTTAACCAACCCAGTCAGACCAAATTGCCACCAACCTTGGGGACGAATCACCCCCTGCCAAATGGTATCAATCCAAGAGGGTAGAGTGGCTGTTGTCCAGTCAGCAGTCATCACTTCCCCATCCACCAATCCCGTGGCCGCTAACTGTTCGGCAAAACCTTCGATACTGGCAAAAGCGGGGTGGGACCACTGATCCAAAAGTTGGCGCATTACAGGACTTTCCCAGAAATTGAGCGGTTTTTGACGGTCATCTCGCTGATTCCAGTCCGCTACCACTAGGACTCCCCCCGGCTTAAGAACTCGCAGTAATTCCTGAGCAAAAACGGCTTTGTCCGGCATATGGGGACCGGCTTCAATTGACCAGACCACATCAAAACTCTCGTCGGGAAAAGAAAGGGCCATGGCATCATCGACCAAAAAGCGAGCATTTACATCTGGGGGTGTTAGTTCTTTGGCCCGTGCCACTTGTTTGGGACTAATGGTGACACCGGTAACGGCAAATCCGTAGTCGCGGGCCAGAATGCGACTGCTGCCACCAATACCACAACCGACATCGAGGAGAGTTGCACCGGTGGGTAGTTTATCCAAACCTCCCCAAGAGACCATTTCCGCCACAAAGTCAGCTTTTGCCTGTAGAAAGTCTTTTTTTTCTGGTGGGGAACCGTAGTGACCTAAATGGATGTGTTCGCCCCAATAGTATTCTAAAATCCCGTCCTGGGTCCATTGGTCGTAGGAATTGGCCACCGAGTCCGACGATTGGTACTTGCGAGAGGAAACAAAATAGACGACGATAGCGATCGCTAGGAGTAAACCTAAAGATGATGTCACCAAAAGTATATTCATTAAATGCTGCCGAGCAAACTGATACAAAGCTTAATAACTCTTAAAAATTATACAACCTTGAGGTTCTGCGGTTGAGTGACTTTGGTTCCTCGCCAGAAATTAACTATCCCCGTTGAAAGCGACTGGTAATACAGCAGTTATCTTAATAGTTAAGTAGCTGGTTATAATTAAATTAAAAATGGATTTTAGGTTCGATCCCCCCTGCCCCCCTTGATAAGGGGGGTGCCGATAGGCGGGGGGATCTGACAACTTTTAACGCCTACCTACTTAGATCACTTCTGTAGTATTAAACTTTTATCTGTTTGTCCCTGTGGAATTGCCCTCAATCCATTCGTAAAAAGCCATAGATTCCGGAGAACAACGGCTGCATCCTCCGCATTTTTCTAGGGAAATCAGGCGAATTCGCCCTTTTTTCAGCAAGCGATCGAGCATGGGACTTAAGGCATCCGCTGACATCCGAAAGTGTGTAGATAAGTCAGACAGAGATGCTTTCTGATTTTTGGCAAGATAAGCCTGTATATCGATTAAAATCATGGTTTATAAGCGAAAAAAATCGAGAAAAGTTGCTTGATTGCGGTGGGTTACGGCGAATCTAAATAATTTGTTAGTTGCCTAGCTTTTTGTCGCCTAACCCACCCTACTTTTAAATTGCCGGACGGTTGATTTTTCGGGGACGGAGATTTTTTAAGGTGAATAAAACCCCGACTACGGTTAAACCCATCAAGACTATCCAAAAGAGAGAAAATCCCGGATGTCGAGAAAAAGTGGCGATTTGATAGAAGGAAGTGGCAACAATATAGGCCATTCCTGTGGTCCAGAAGGCAATAAAAGCAGTCCAACCGGCATTAGTTTCGCGATATACTGCCGATGTGGCCGAAACACAGGGAAAATAGAGCAGAACAAACAATAGATAGGCAAAAGCACCCGCTTGACCATCAAATCTTTTCACCATTGCGCCAAAGATTCCTAAATCTACTTCTTGCTTCTCGGCAGCCGTTTTTTGATCTTGCAAATCACCAATATTCAAACCCAAGGGATCAAGTAATTGATTGGGTAATTCCGCTAAATTGGCGGGAATAGTGGCGATAGCTTCCTGAATTTGCCCCCAAAAGTCGAATTTTGCCTGTGCTGCCCCCTTATTCGGGTTATCTTCCCCTGCTAGTTGGCTGTAAATCGAGTTTAATGTGCCTACCATTGCTTCTTTGGCAAAAACTCCCGTAAAAATGCCCACTGTTGCCGGCCAATTTTCCGGTTCTAGTCCCATGGGTGAGAAAATAGGAGTTACAGCTTTACTGGTAGCACTTAAAACCGATCGCTCGCTGTCTTGATTACCAAAAGAACCATCAAAACTGACGGAGTTGAGTAGTCCCAAAATCATCACCATTAAAACGATAACTCGTCCAGCTTTCCACAAAAACGCTTGCAGACGTTCCCAAGTGCGAATTAAAACCCCTTTTAGACGCGGTAGATGATAGGGAGGCAATTCCATAATAAAGTGACTGACTTCTCCCTTGAGTAGGGTTTTTTTCATCACCAATCCCGTCAAAATAGCGGCGAGAATTCCTAAGATATAAAGACCAAAAACGATGTTTTGACCACCTATGGGGAAAAAAGCCGCCGCAAATAGGGCATAAACAGGTAATCTGGCCCCACAGGACATAAAAGGGTTCATCATAATCGTCATTAAACGATCGCGGGAATTTTCTAGGGTCCTGGTGGCCATAATTGCCGGTACACTGCAACCAAATCCCACTAGCATGGGAACAAAGGATTTACCCGGCAATCCCACCAAACGCATCAATCGGTCCATGACGAAGGCTGCCCGGGCCATATAGCCGGAATCCTCTAAAATTGACAAAAAGAGGAACATAAAGCCAATTACGGGGATAAAAGTGGCGACGGTTTGCACACCTCCCCCCGCTCCATCAGCGAGCAGAGCAATTAGCCAACCCGGGGTAGGGATTGTTTGTAAAACTTGGGACAAACCATCGACAAAGATAGTCTGGGCAGTTAAATCGAAGAAATCGATAAAGGCAGCACTAACATTGATGGTAAACAAGAACATTAGGTACATTACGCCCAAAAATATCGGAATTCCTAACCAGCGATCGAGAACAATCCGATCGAGGCGATCGGACATGGTATCATTTATCTGTCCAGTCCGTTGAGTGGCTCCCTGGGTAACTTGTTGAATAAAGCCATAACGAGTATCAGCAATTAAAATATCAAGGTCTTCCCCTAAAACTTGGTGTATTTGTCGTCTATGCTTGACGATAATGCTTAATAGTTCCTGGGAGCGCAATTCTGGGGCGATGCGATCCTCGTATTGCAGTAGATTTAAAGCGGTCCATCTTGGCTCAACGATCCTTTTACTGCTATGGTCGTTAATGTAGGCAACAATCTCGTTAAGAGCTTCCTCAATTACCGCAGGATAAGCCACATAAGCGGCAGTATGGTTAATATCATCGACTAATTCCCCAATTTTTTGCTTTAATTCTCCGATTCCCTCCCCTTTAACCGCACTAATCGGGACGACAATTGCATCCATGCGATCGCTTAAGAGTTGCGGATTAACCACAATACCCCTAGTTTTGGCCACATCCATCATATTCAGGGCAATCAACATCGGTAAACGCATCTCCATGATTTGGGTAGTAAGGTAGAGATTGCGCTCTAAATTGGCAGCATCGACGATATTAATCACTAAATCCGCTTCTCCTGACAGCAGATAGTCCCTAGCGACTAATTCATCCATTCCTGTCTCCCCTTCTTCCACATCAAGGGAATAGACTCCGGGTAAATCCACAAGGGTGATATCTTCCCCGTTAACTTGAAATCTTCCCTCTTTGCGATCGACTGTTACTCCTGGCCAGTTGCCAGTGCGTTGATTGGCCCCCGTGAGAGCATTAAAAAGGGTAGTTTTGCCACAGTTAGGATTGCCAATTAAGGCGATAATCGGTTTGACCATAATTAGGATATTGAGTGACGAATAGGCTTAGATGATTAAATTTAGCTTTCTGGGTCTATTTGTTCGACGATTAAAGTGTCTGCCTCCTGTTTTCGCAGACTGAGATGAAATCCCCGCACTCGAATCTCGACGGGATCCCCCAAAGGTGCGACGCGAATGACGGTAAACTCTGTCCCCGGAGTTAATCCCATTGATAACAATTTTCCTTTGTATCCGCGCAATGCTCGGTCATAACCGACAACTTTACCCGCTTTTCCTATGGGTATCTCCCGCAGAAATGTTCTTACTTCAGGTAGGTCTTTTTTGGGTTCCAGTTTTTTCGGTTGACTGTCACTAACGAGGATTTTTTCGGCCATTTCTGCCCCGATACCGATACGATTGTCTTGAATGCCAATTAAAACTGACCCCCTCGGTTGGGAGCTAATTACCTGTAATTGAATGCCGGGGTTTAATCCCATACCTAGGAGTCGATTGATTCCTCCTGTCCCCTGAAATCCCACTAACCAGACGGTTTTTCCCATTTCCACTTGTGCGAGGGGATAGGTGGCTGTTAGCTCAGTACCCATGGTGTTAGTACGTTCTGAGGCTGCCTCTGTACCGCCCCAAGGGGAAAATTGGGCTTTATTTGGCGATTTTTCCGGTTCTTCTGGGTCATTAAGTCTAATTTTATCGTCCATGCTTTTCTTATCTCCAAAGGCAAAGAAGGTCTTTCATTCAAGAGTGACAATAATTCCTTGATAGCTCATCGAGTTTACTTCAGTAGCCAAAGGGTGATAACTGCGCTAATGTCAGCCTCAGTCAACGGTTTTGAAACTGTCTAAGACTTGCGATCGCTAAAATAAATGCTAATTATTCTCAATTACCAGTCTAATCGAAAAGGGGAGACAGAAAAGAAAAATATTTATTTAGGGTCGGCTGAATAATGGTAAAACCCTTTGAAAATAAGGCTTTTGACCTGTTAAAATCCGATGTTAGTGCTGCGAAAATCGGATTGGGACCCCCAAAAACCTGGCATTATCCTCCTTTCAGTACATAAGTTAGTACAAAAAGAGAGGGCAACAAAGCCTGAAACGACCGGCTACTGACCACCGACTCCTAACCCCACCAACAAACTTTTTGCCGCAAACCCTACCTAGGGTCTGCGGCAAAAAGCTTTTCCTAGGGGCAGGGTGTGGGGTGTGGGGTGTGGGGTGTGGGGTGTGGGGTTTTACCGATTTTCAGGTGGTCAACTACCTAATTTTCAGGGAAAAAGTACCTGAATTTTCCCCCGATCCCTGCAATGGCTGGCACTTTTTGAGGGGAAAAAAGTCCAAAAGTCTTATCCAACAAGGTTTTTAGATTTATTCAGCAAACCCTACCTAGTGGTCTGCGGCAAAAAGTAGGGGCGAAGCATTCGGGCAATAACCTATCGGTGAAACCGTAGATTTTCTATCCGAATGCTTCGCCCCTACAGGACTACATTTCACATTTATTCAGCCAGCCCTAAGTAAATCGAATCTGTCTTTCTGTTTGTGTTCTTTATGCCTTTGTGTTTATCCTTAACTCTTATGGGATAACCGGACAGAAAAAAGTTTAGTTTTAAATATTGGCGATACTTTCAACACTTTAGCCCCCCTATTCTCTGGGTCTTCTTGTAGCTTAAAAAAGGGTGCATCTCACATTTGCAGAAATATCGACAATCAGCAATTATCAGTGACTCTTAAATTATTACAAATATATCAACAACTGCCTGTAATACCATTTTTCTTTATTCGTTTCCCTCACCCCCTTCCCTGTCCCAGAGCGTTAGAGGGGAGGGGGTGAGGGCAATTAACCATCTCTGCCATTACTTTTGAAAAATGGGATAATTCGTTGTCAGTATCTCCAAACATTGACATCCTCGCCGCCCTAAAAGTGCGGCGATTCCTAAACCTCACGATTTAAGTTTCTGCTTCCACCACCGTCGCATACCACAGTTAAAAAACCATGTACTGTCTTACACAGAGTCCACAGACTTTCGCCCCATTTCAG
>NZ_JAPZQM010000180.1:0-1292 GCF_027530565.1 Microcystis sp. LE19-10.1B
GATCAAGGGTTGCGCTTGCTTTGGTTTAACCTGAGCGACTTAGTTTTTGCTGCGCTTTTTTCTGGCTTGAGATTTTAGGTTCGACAGCAACTCCTTGATTGTTTTTTGAGTTACCCCTTGACAATCAAGACAGTCGCTACGATCTACTGATTATTTATTCCCCTTTTTGCATGAGTGCATGAGTAGAAAAGGGGTTTCTCGGAGAAACCCCTTTTCTGTGGGTTACTCAAGGGATTTAGGATAATATTGGTGCGTTACGTCGCGTATGTAATTAATGTAAATTAAATAATATTGTGGCGCTCCTAACGCACCCTACCTACTGTATCTCCCCAGTGAGTATAGGCTACATATCAGGACAGGCACTCATGCAAGAGGCAAAACGGAGAATAAATAATCAGTTTTTAATAAGCGGATTTAGTACAAAAGTCGTTTAGCATGATACGCTATCTAACCTTAGTGCGATCGCTTTGAACTTTTCCTATTCCCTTTGAGTTGCTTGTCTAACCTGTTCGATCTCTAATTCTAAAGCTTGTGCTATCTGTTCAAAGTTCAATCCTAAGGCCAATAAACGAGGAATAGAGGCTAATTTTGCCGCTAATTCGCCTTCTTGTCGGCCTTCTTGTCGGCCTTCTTGTCGGCCTTCTTGTCGGCCTTCTTGTCGGCCTTCTTGTCGGCCTTCTTGTCGGCCTTCTTGTCGGCCTTCCTCTCTACCTTCCTCTCTACCTTCCTCTCTACCTTCCTCTCTACCTTCTTCTAAAGCTTCCTGATACACTTTAGTTTGTTTTAAATCACTTAAACTAAACATCGCCTCTATCTCCTTTCTACTGACTTGGGGTAACTTATAAACCAAGATTGTCTCTATCAATTCTAAAAGTTCTTGCTGTTGTTTGACCTTAGGTAATTCTTGTCTAATCCGTGGAATTAATTGTTTTCCCTGCTCGATCGCTCTGGCGGTTGGTGCTATAATTAATTGTAACATTGATATTCCCAGGGATTCCACTTCCCTTAATTCCTCGAGATAAAAACGTAAAATTCTGCCTGAGTTGATTAACTCCCCATAACGAGCCGTCTCTACGCTTTCCACTGAACGCCGAGGATAAATAACTACTCCCTGCCAATTGTTGCTTAAGTCCGTTTGGTGGAGATAGAGAAAGATTTCACTAAAGAAACGGGAATAAAACCTATTATCTTTCTGAAATTGTACTTCTAGGAAATAGATAGGCTGATTGGGTGTATCAGGCAAAAAGACTCCATCGAGACGAAAGGACAATTGTTTAACTTCCACCGAGGAG
>NZ_JAPZQM010000405.1:0-7865 GCF_027530565.1 Microcystis sp. LE19-10.1B
CTTATCTGGCAAGAGACTTAATTGATTAGTTCGCTCTAGAGCAAAAACAATTGACAAAAATCGCTAAATGCCTTTCTCTATAAGGGTTCCATCCCTTATAACCCCCGTCCATTGCATAACACAAACCGAAGAGCCAAAAAAAGTATTTTTTGCTAAGAATAAATCCTTCTCTAAATTATTAACGATTTTACCTTAGTTGTCAACAATTCTAGGCTTGACTGTATTATTCCTTCAGTTTGACCAGAAACAGCAAAAACCAGAGCTTCCATTAAGCAGGTATTATACCAATGAGTTGTAGTGAAAAGATGAGATTGAGTTGATTTCATTGATTAGACCTCTTGCAAAAGTCTTAAGTCGATCCTTGTACAGCAACATTTTTGAAGATTATCAACTACTAATAAATAATTAACTGAAAGTCCTTCCCATTATTGTTTCTATCGTTTGTTTTCGGATTTATGCAAGAGGTCTATTGACAATTGCCCCTAATAAATCTTCAAAATTTGATGCTATCCCAGCTATGGTATCCGCTTCAAACAAATCTTTTTTATACTTCCACCATAGCTGAATAACAGTTCCCGAAGGGGTATTTTTTTTCCAGAACAATACTCCTAAATCTACTCTTGCCATTGATAATTTAAGCGGTATGGGGGTGACATTCAAACCCGATAATTCTAAATGCTCTCTGGGAGCTTTTTGCAAAAAGTCTAAATACACTCTAAAAAAGCGTTTATTTCGCTCTATCGGCGGGTCAAAGGTTTTGGCGATTTGCTCAAAAGGGACATCTTGGTGAGTGATGACAGCAAGCATCTCCTGTTGAACCCGTTTTAATAGCTGGAAAAAGTCGTCATTTTCGCCAAAATCAAGCCTTAAAGCCAGCATTTTACCAAAATCTCCCATTACAGATGCAAATTGCTGCTGATTGCTATCAATCGCTGGAACGCCGATAACGAGACTTTCCTTCGGAGCGTACTGATGGAGTAAAAGTCCAAAGGTAGTGGCGATGGTGGTAAAAAAAGTCACTTTTTGTTTCTGACTCAAAGTTTCTAACTGAGTGGTCAGTTCAGGGAAAATCTCCATTTCTAGGGTAGCCGCCTGGAAGCTTTGCACCTCTGGTAGCGGTCTGTCAGTGGGAAGATTTAAAGGTTGGGGTTCTCGACTTAACCAATGTTGCCAATAGTCGCGCCTTATTTTTAGTCCTTCTTCTGTAAGAGATTGACGTTCGGCAATCACATAATCGCCATACTGTAGGGGTAATTCGGGCAAAGGAGAAGGGCTATCAGAGAGGAAAGTATCGTAGAGAAGGCTCAATTCTGGCATTAATATTTCCGAAGATTGTTCATTGGCCAGCATCATGTGTAAACCGATCAGCAAAATATGAGACGTTTCTGACAATTGTAGTAGATTAACAAACAACCAAGGATCTTTGTCCAGAAAAACTTGTTTTTTGATTTTTTCTGCGGTTATTCTTTCTATTTCTTGCTGTTGCTCTACTTCTGAGCGGTTTCGCAGATCAATAATTTCAAGAGCTATCTTTGTGTTGGGATAGACAACCTGCCTTAAAGAACCGTTGATTTCTTCTAATTTTGTTCTTAGAATTTCATGGCGACGAATAATCTCATTAAAACTTTTTTCCAAAATAGCTATATTAAGCTTTCCTTCCAGATGGAAGTAGTTAGGTAGATAATAAAAGCTACCTAAATGACGATAATCCCAAAATCGCTCTTGAGCAAAAGAGGGCGGATAATAACGAATTTCGTCGGCAGGTTGGAGATTTGTTGCTTCAATTCTGTTAAATGTTGATGATTTTTCTGACAGACAAGTTACTAATTCAGCAATGGTGGGTGACTGAAATAGGTCAAGCATCTGCAAGTTTTTATTCAACCCTTCTTGGATTCTATTCAATAAAACAATGACCTTGAGAGAATTTCCGCCTAACTCAAAGAAGTTATCATTAATACCGATTGGCTCTAGTTGCAGAACTTCAGACCACAAGTTCGCTAATATTTCTTCTTCTCGATTACGAGGAGCTACAAAATTAGCTTTATTACTGGTTAATATATAACTCGGTTTTGCCAGTTTTGACAAGGCCAGACGGTCTATTTTATCATTAGGCGTAAGGGGCAATTTGTCTAAAATACTGATGGCATTTGGCCTCATATATTCTGGCAATTTGCTTTTAATAAATTGACCGAGTTCTAATATTAATTGCTGCTTAAATTTAATCTCGATTGGATTATTGGCATAGGTAAATATATCTTCAATAGGAGAACTAATGGGAAAAATTGCTGGTTGGAATGGTGCGGATTTATGGCTAAAAACTAGATCATAATATCCTGTGGCATCGGTATTAATCCAGCTAATCTCTAGGTGATAAGGTAAGTCCTCCACAAGAGCCATTATCCGATCAATTTCTACCCCATGCTTCGGCTGCTTACCTAGCCACTGGTTTAGTTGCTTAAGTGAGTCGCTTTGATCAGCTTCTTCTAACCATTGTTGAACCTTAACTTCCTTGCTCAAACGAGCATTAGGAATACGAGAAATACCTAAATTTTTCGGTTGATCTTCAGTTAAAATACGTTTAACTTCGGCTAAGTTCAGTTGTTCTTTTTGCCAGTCTAACCAATCAATCTCTGTCAACGGTTCAACGGAACTATTGATAGATAAAATCGCCTCGTAACGAAAGCGAGTTAATTCATTATCATAAACCCCAGTTTTGGGTTTTATTTGCACATGAGTAATTTCAGGAAATTGTTGTTGAAGTGCTAGGAAGAAAAAGGGATGTAATAACAACTCTTCTTCTGCTTGTTGTTTGCGGGTAATTCTTTCTCGCAATTGGCAGGCAAGAACATGATCATTAGCTCGATAAGCTTCTACCGAAGTACAATAGGTTGGCAAAAGGGCTAAATTACGAATATCTCCAACAAGAATATGACCTCCTTTTTTAACCCGTTTAATCAACCCTTCTAAAACTTGCAGTAGGTAGGCGGTACTGGGGAAATATTGCAGCACAGAGTTGATGATAATAGTATCAAAACTTTCTGACTCCAATCCCGCTAAGTCATCGGCGCTTCTTTCCCACAAAGTTACATGATCTAAACCGCCTATTGTTTGCTGAATTTTCCGAATATGATCTAAAGCAGGACGAGAAAAATCAAGACCTACATACTCGGAACAATCGGGGGCAACTCGAGTTAATAATAATCCCGTACCGCAGCCAACTTCTAAAACTTTTTCTGGGTGTAACTCTTGAATGCTTTCAACGGTTTTATCCACCCATTCGTGCATTTCTTCTTTGGGAATTGGCTGTCCGTCATAACTACTATCCCAACCAATAATATTAAAAGTAAGATCACTTTGAATAGGGGTTTGACTGTCAGTTTGCTGATTAACAGTTTTCCAAAGAGCCAGATATTCTTGTTGAGTTTTTTCCTGTTCTAAGGAATCCTCAGAAGTTAGATGAGGAACGACATAAGCGATTAACTGTTTATCCCCTAATTGATCTTGGCTGAGGATAACCGCCGCCGAATCAATCGCCGAGTGTTGAATCAATACATTCTCAATTTCTCCTAGTTCTACCCGAAAACCTCTAATCTTAATTTGATTGTCAATGCGTCCTAAGTATTCAATGTCACCATCGGCTAAATAGCGACCCAAATCTCCAGTTTTATAAAGCCGTTCTGAGGGATTGAAAGGGTTATTGATAAAGTTTTCTTGGGTTAATTCTAGCTGATTGAGATAACCTCTCGCTAAACTAATACCAGCAATATATAATTCCCCTTGAGTTCCTTGGGGGACAGGCTGTAAATTCTGATCAAGAATATAGATTTGTGTCTGATTGATGGGACGACCAATAGGGACAGAGGTACAGTTTTCTGTTAATTTATAATTAGATAAATCACAATAGGTTGCTTCGACAGTGGTTTCTGTCGGTCCATAAGCGTTAATTAATTGGGGTACTCGGCGGAGTTTCCCAGTTTGTAGCATTTCTTCTATATATTGCTGCCATAGTTTGAGTTTTTCGGGTAATAAACTTTCTCCACCCACAAATAATAATCGCACCGATTCGGGGAAGGGTTCCTTAGTTCGTGCTAATTCGGTAATTAAAGCCTGCCAAAAAGCTGTGGGTAAATCTAAGATTGTCAGTTGCCATTCTCGACACTTTTGGATAAAGCTAGAAAATGAGCTTAACATCGCCTCAGTTCGCAAAAACACTGTGCCACCAACAGTTAAGCAAGGATAAATTTCCTCGACGGCAACATCAAAACTAATCGAGGCAAATTGTAAAATTTGATCGCTTTGACTGAGATTAGCAGTAGTCTTAACCACTTCAATAAAATTAACCACAGAGCGATGTTCAATCATCACGCCCTTGGGTTTTCCGGTGGAACCTGATGTATAGATAATATAAGCGAGGTTTTCGGGGTTAACTTCAATATCGGGATTTTCTGGCTTTTCCAGGGCAATTAGCCCCCAATCTTCATCCAATTTCAGAATTTTAACTCTCTGATTGTCCCCGAATTTACCGATTAAATAACTATTGGTGATTATGAGAGATAATTGAGCATCTTGTATCATATAATCCAAGCGCTCCGGTGGATAGTCGGGGTCGAGGGGAACATAGGCACATCCGGCTTTGAGAATAGCCAAAAGCGCCATCACCATTTCCGGGGAACGTTCCACAGATAAGCCAACGAGACTTTCCGATTTTAGCCCACATTTTTGTAAATAATGGGCCAGTTGATTGGCTTTTTGATTTAAGCTTTCATAGCTAATTTGCCGGTTTTCCCCAATCAGAGCTATCGCTTCAGGGGTGCGTTGTACCTGCTGTTCCAATAATTGATGAATAGATTGAGTCATGGGAACTAAAGTAATTTGATTTAACTCAGGTGCTATAGTTGGTTTAATTTGCTTGATCCTATTTTCCAAAGCGACGCTCGCGATTTTGAAACCAGTGGATAGCTTCTTCAATATCTGCCGGAGTTAGATCGGGAAAGAAGGTATTTGTAAAGTAGAGTTCACTATAACAACTCTGTAGGGGCATAAATCCAGATAACCGACATTCTCCAGAGGTCCGAATAATCAGATCTGGCGGCGGACAAAATTGATCCATTAGCTGATGAGGTTCGATCTCTTCAGGTTTAACCCCCTTTTCTACTAGGCGGCGAACTGCGCGGATTATCTCATCTTCACCACCGTAGTCTAGGGCAAAATTGAAGATGTGACCGGTCATTCCTTTGGTGCTATGCTCTACCTCCTCAACCATAGACAAGAGATTTTCAGGAAGGCGATCTTTTCTACCTAAATGTCGCAACTGTACTGAGTATTCACCCGATAAAGGCAATAAATAGCTGAGAAACTGACTAAAAACATCCATTAAGTTGTCAACTTCGCTATCGGAACGCTTCCAGTTTTCGGTGGAGAACAGCCACAATGTCGCGGCGTAAATTTCCTTATCCCAAAGCGTTTTTAATAGGGAAGGTGCCACCTCTATAAATGCTTTTCTGTGACCTTCTTGGGGAGATAAGCCCTGATTTTTTGCCCATCTTCTGTTACCGTCTGGAATGATGGCAATATGCTTGAGAGGTTTAGTAGAGATGTTGTTAGTCATAAAATTTTTCCTAATAAGGTTGAATTGAGTAGTTTGGTAAACAGAGCGGTATTTAAGTTTCTGGTTTAGAGTGGAGTAGCTTCAATTAAACTCTCTATAGACTCAGTATCAATAATTTTAGTTATTTGAAAGCCAGCCGTTTCTAACAATACCCTAAATTCCGATTCTGAGCGAATTTTTCCTGAACCTAGCATCCATAAATTGAGATCAGCTAAATTATCCTTCCAACGATTTTTGTGCAAAATTCGATCCACGATTAACAATCGAGAGGATGGGTCCATAGCCTGACGACAGTTTTTGAGAATTTCAAGGGCTTTTTGATCATCCCAATTGAGCAGAATTTTCTTCAATAAATAAATGTCTGCTTTAAGTAAAATGGGGTCAAAAAAGCTCCCAGAAATCAAACTACAACGGTCGATCACTCCCTCTTGTGTTAGTAGATATTTCCCCTGCTCAATACAATAGGGTTGTTCAAATAGCACCCCTTGAATCTGGGGATATTTTTGTAAAATAGCAGCCAGAAATTTTCCGTATCCTCCACCAATGTCTGCGACAATTTCCCCGACAGAAAAATCATAAGCGGCCAAAATCAGGGGGTTTTGAATTGCAGTTATATCAACCATTGCTTGATCAAAAACTTCAGCTTGATCGGAATTTTGTTGATGAAACTCTTCAATATTGACACCATACATAGACTCAAAAGCACCTTGACCTGTGGTTAAACTTTGAGTCAGATTTCCCCAACTAGCATAACTTTCTTCTATTTCCGCCATCAGAAAATTGCGAACAGTTCCCTGTTGCTTATCTCTTAAATAAGTTGCTAAAGCAGTGTTTTGGAAATAGTTGGGTTGGGTTTCTTCTAAAATCCCCAGACTGGTTAACGTCCGCAAAAAACGATAAAGTAAATCAGCATTAGTATGGGTTTCAGTGGCTAACTCTTGATAAGATTTTGTTCCATCGGCCAACAGATCAACAATTCCTAATTTGGCGGCCGCATAAATACATTGGCTAATCTGAAAACCCCTTATCATCTGCAAGACAGTGTCTCTATCAGACATTTGCCCGGGATTTTCTCGCTGAAGATTAAACATGATTGAATGAGCAAAGTTGAGATGGTTGTTAATGGAATGACTCTGGAGATATTTTTAGACGAAATAACTCTCGGGAAATTTTTCTGTAATCATCATAATCGCTTGCTTCTGAGAGAAAACACGATAGGTACGAGAAAAAAGTTTTTCTTCTGGACTGATTTGAAAATCCTCAGCCAAATCCCCCGCACGCTCTTGAGATAAATCAACGATTTCCTTAAAGGTTTCCATCCGATTTTCTAACCAAAGCTTACCAATGGGTTTTCCTGAATTGATTAATTCCTCTTGAAACTTGGTGTCTAGTCTATCAATAACAATAATAGACTCGGCATAAACTAAATTTTTTTGGCTGACTGTACTGCAAAGAAATATTTTTCTTTTGATAATTTTACTACCTTTTTCAAGATCTAAAACCGGCAAGTCTTCCTCTAAATATACCGCTTCTTCAGACAGTTTAACAATTGACATTTTTTCCAACAAATAAATCTCTAAAATGTCGGTCAGAGTCCCATCGGTTATTAAAATGATTCGCTGGAGTGTGCTTAACTCCGAAAGATTAAGAGGGGTTTTGCTAAAACTATTTTTTAGCAACTCGATTTTACACCGATTCGGTAGTTTCGCTGGCATCATGGCACAATTCCTTAATTTGCTGGATAGATTTAAAGTTAGCCCATCGATGTGCCTAAGCGCTCTCTGGATATCTTGCTATAACTGGGTAAACACAACCTTAAGCTGGACAATCTACTAAGTAGGTTGGTCTCATTGAATGTAAGACCCAGTGTGGGCGGTATGCTCCCATTACAGGTGGGTGCAAATCAATGGCACCCACCTACTTAGTTGTTTTGCCGCGGCGCTTTGATTAGATTCCCAACCACCACATATCGGGATCAACATCTTTTGCCTGGGTTTTGATCACCTCCTTGTGATCTCGGTGCCGGTAGGAAGACTGAGCTTGGTTAGCGGCATAATCCATGATGGCTTCATATTCGGCCTCCTCTTCCGTCGGCCAATGCAGAGGAGGAATAAAATTCTGGCTCTTCGTTACTTGTTATGGTTCGATAGGGGGGCATAAATCGACTAAATCCTTATCTGGCAAGAGACTTAATTGATTAGTTCGCTCTAGATAAAAAACAATTGACAAAAATCGCTAAATGCCTTTCTCTATAAGG
>NZ_JAPZQM010000445.1:0-14784 GCF_027530565.1 Microcystis sp. LE19-10.1B
ACTCGACCGACCCAACTGCAACAAAAAGCGTTAGATTTATTGGGAGTTTCCCTGATTTGTACCCAGTAACGGGGCGGCGGAAATTCTCTTAATCCCTTCTACAGCACAGGTTATGGCTTTTTGTCAACGGGGAAGTCCAGTGATATGCTTAGTTTATAACCTTCTTTTTAGGTAGGAGAATTGTCAGATTCTGTCTTTTGCCTCTTGCCTGTTGCCTCTTGCCTTCAGAAGCTGATAATTGCTGATTGTCGGTATTTCTGTAAGTGTGAGATGCACCCAAACTAACACACCTAAAATTGTTAATTAACGCATGGTGACGAATTCCTCGGCAGCACTGGGATGAATGCCGACAGTGGCATCAAAATCGGCTTTTGTTGCGCCCATTTTTACGGCAATGGCTACTCCTTGAATAATTTCGGCGGCGTGATCTCCCACCATGTGCGCCCCGAGAATTTTACCACTTTCCTGATGGACAACTAATTTCATCAAAGTTTTGTCCTCTCGGCCTGGTAAAACATTGTAACCGGGGCGGAATTTAGACCGATAAACTTTAATTCCCGTGTCACCATATTGTTTTTTTGCTTGCAATTCTGTTAATCCCACCGTCGCCGCTTCAGGAGTAGAAAATACTGCCGAAGGAACATTTTCATAACTCATTAACCGGGGTTTATTACCAAAGACTGTATCGGCAAAAGCTCGCCCCTGATTAATGGCCACGGGAGTTAAATTAATTTGATCAGTACAATCGCCCACGGCATAGATATTATCTTCGCTGGTTTGGCTATACTCGTTGACGACAATTGCCCCATTTTTTACCTCGACATTGACATTCTCTAAGCCCAATTTTTCCAGCTTAGGAATTCTTCCAGTAGCGGCTAATCCTAGGGCATCAACAAATAAGATTTCTGAGGTTTCTTGACCCTGAATATGTACTTTTAAACCCTCAGCAGTTTTCTCGATCGAAGTGGGGAAAGTTTCGGGCATAATTTTAATTCCCTGACGGATCATTTCCGCTTGAATCTCATCGCGGATATCCTCATCAAACCCTCTTAAAATCTTGTCTTTACGGATTAACTGCACCACTTCTGTCCCTAATCCGTGCATAATACCAGCAAATTCTACCCCAATATATCCCGCCCCTAAAACTATAATTCTTTTCGGTTGTTCTGGCAGTTGAAACATGGCATCAGAAACTACTGTATGTTCGATCCCCGGAATATCAGGTTTAACGGGATGTCCCCCCACGGCAATTAAAATTTTATCGGCAGTAATTTTCTGATCTCCCACCTCCAGGGTATGGGTATCAAGAAACTTGGCATAATTAGGAAAAAGCGTCACTTGAGAATTATCGAGCATCTTTTGATAAATGCCATTCAAACGTATAGTTTCCTGATTAACGGCGCTAATTAATTTTTGCCAATTTAACTGACTCTCTACTGGACTCCAACCGTAACCTTCCGCATCCTTAAATAGTTGCGGAAAACGACTAGAATAAACCATTAATTTTTTAGGAATACAACCGCGATTAACACAGGTTCCTCCCAAACGATCGTATTCTGCTAATCCCACTTTTGCCCCGTATTCGGCTGCCCGTCTAGCGGTGGCAATACCACCAGAACCACCACCAATCACCAATAAATCAAAATCATAACTCATAAAAACATCCTCGCAAATGAATAGAAGTTTGACGGAATCAAGAAACTTTTTTGGCAAAAAGGGGAGCGAATATCTCGGATCAATCCCTAACTGAATCTATCGAGTAACTAGCAGAATATGGTCACTAATGCTGCTAAATTAGAGTCAATTTATTTACTAAGTAGCTGGTTATAATTAAATTAAAAATGGATTTTAGGTTCGATCCCCCCTTAGTCCCCCCTTAATAAGGGGGGTGCCGATCCCCCCTGCCCCCCTTGATAAGGGGGGTGCCGATCCCCCCTTAGTCCCCCCTTAATAAGGGGGGCATCTGATAATTTTTAACGCCTACCTACTGCCAAGACTTAATTCTATGCTAACACGCCGCTCGAAATTATCTTTTCTCTTGGGGACTTGTTCCCTATTTCTCTGGGTAAACCATCCCGTCACCCTCGCAACCCCCATCAGTCAAGACAATTCTCTCCCTTCCCAGTTTATCTGTCCGGCAGACTTAGCCACCAGGATCGATCGCATTTTGGCCCGACCCGATTATCAAGGCGCTTATTGGGGAATTTTCGTAAAATCCCTTAATTCTCAGGAAAATCTCTATAGTCTCCACGAAAATAACTTTTTTACTCCCGCTTCTACTGCGAAATTATTAACCACTGCCGCCGCTTTCAGCAAATTTAACCGCGATTATCGTCTGAAAACCCCCATTTTAGCCCAGGGCAACCCCCCCGATTTAGAAACTTTAACCTTAGTCGGGAGGGGAGATGCAACCATAACCACAGAAAAGTTAGAAAAATTAGCAGAAAAGTTAAAAGCACAGGGAATTAACTCAATTTATCGCTTAATTGTCGTTGCTAGTCCTTTTGTCGTCTCCGATAGTCAAAAAACCTGGGAATGGGAAGATGTCTTTTTTGACTATGCTGTACCCGCTTCTAGCTTGGTTTTAAACGAAAATTCCGTCACTTTAAGGCTTTTACCGCGACAATTGGGGCAAAGCTTAGATTTACAATGGTCTGATCCCATTGCCGCTAAACAATGGCTAATTGAGAATCAAACCAGCACCGCAGCTCAAGGCATCCCGAATACTCTGGCAATTAAGGGCAATTTAGCCAATAATCGCCTGATTATCACTGGTTCTCTGGCTATTGATAGTCAAGATGATTTTAATTTAGCTATTCCCCAACCCTCGGAATATTTCCTCGATCGCTGGCGTAATATCCTTGAAAAAGCGGGAATTACCGTTAAAACCGCCGAAATTAGCTCAGAAATTCGCGGCGATGAAATCACCAATTTAGAATCAGAACCCCTAGCATATTTGGTGGAAAAAGTCAATAAAAATAGCGATAATTTACTAGCCGAAACCCTACTACAAATGCTCGGCGGTGTCTCGGGATTGCAAGAAACTTTAACAAAACTGGGAATTAACAGCGATAGTTATAAAATCGCCGATGGTTCGGGGCTATCACGACAAAACCTGATTAAACCCAATACTTTAGGAGAAATCTTAAAACTAATGGCAGAAAATCCTGATTATCGGCGTTCTTTAGCCATTGGCGGCATTGATGGCACTTTAACCAATAGATTTCGCCAGACTCCCCTAGAAGGACGATTACAGGCAAAAACCGGGACTTTAACCGGAGTTATCGCCCTCGCGGGTTATCTAGCAACCGCCGACAATCAACCCCTAATCTTTAGCATAACCGTAAATAACAGCGATCAACCCGCCACCACCCTCAGAAACGGCATCGATGAGGTGATTTTGCTCCTAGGACAGTTAAAACGCTGTTAATCTTTAGGAGGCAAAAGGCAAAAGGCAAAAGGCAAAAGGCAAAAGGCAAAAGGCAAAAGGCAAAAGGCAGCTTTGTTCTCCCCAACACCCCAACACCCCAATACCCCACTACCCAACCCGCAACCAATTCGATCGAGCCATTTAAGTAGGGAGGCACAATTATTTGTAGGATGGGTTAGCGGTAGCGTAACATGAGCGGGGGTTGGGTTTCATGCTTCAACCCAACCTACGTTCATCTTATATTTAATTCCACCCACCCACTTAATCACACAAGACTGTATACTTTTGTAAAAATTGCTTCTAGCTGACCTGTAGATTAATCGACGGAGTATTGATATATGTATATAGTTCAGGTTGCCTCTGAGTGCGCCCCAGTGATTAAAGCTGGGGGATTGGGGGATGTGGTATATGGATTGAGTCGAGAATTAGAAATTCGCGGTCATTGCGTGGAGCTAATCCTACCCATGTATGATTGTATGCGCTACGACCAAATTTGGGGCTTACACGAGGCTTATCGGGACCTGTGGGTACCTTGGTACGGTGGGGCAATTCACTGTAATGTTTTTTGTGGTTGGGTACACGGGCGCTTGTGTTTCTTTATTCAACCCAATTCGGGCGATAATTTCTTTAATCGCGGTACTTACTACGGTTGTAAAGACGATAATATGCGTTTTGCCTTCTTCTGCAAAGCCGCTTTAGAATTTTTGCTCAGAAGTAATAAACGTCCCGATATAATTCATTGTCACGACTGGCAAACCGGTTTAATTCCGCCCTTACTTTTTGAAATTTATAAATATCATGGTATGGGCAATCAGCGCGTTCTCTACACCATCCATAACTTTAAACATCAAGGATTTGCTGGTGCGGAAATTCTCTGGGCAACAGGATTAAATAACGATACTTACTACTTTAGCTATGCCCGAATGCGCGATAACTTCAATCCTTTTGTGATTAATTTTATGAAAGGTGGTATCGTCTTTTCCAACTATTTCAACACCGTCTCACCCCACCATGCTTGGGAAGCACACCACACCGATGTTAGTTACGGTTTAGGTCATACAATTCACCTACATCAACACAAATTTACTGGCATTCTCAACGGTTTAGATTACAATATCTGGAACCCAGAGGTGGATAAATTTATTGCTGCACCCTACGGTGTTGATAGCTTCTCCGAGAAGGCACGCAATAAAAAGGCACTGCGAGAAAGACTCTGGTTAAGAGATGAAGCAGAAAAACCCTTAATTTGTTATGTCGGTCGTTTAGATGACCAAAAAGGCGTACATTTAGTTCACCATGCCATGTATTATGCCTTAGCTCGCGGGGCGCAATTTGTCCTCTTAGGTTCCGCCACCGAATCGTTAATTAATAACTGGTTCTGGCATGAGAAAAATCACCTCAATAATAACCCTGATGTTCATATTGAATTGGGCTTTAATGAGGAATTATCTCACCTCATTTATGCGGGGGCCGATATGATTGTGGTTCCCAGTAATTTTGAACCCTGCGGACTGACACAAGTAATCAGCTTAAAATACGGAACCGTTCCCATCGTCCGGGGAGTTGGTGGTTTAGTTAATACGGTTTTTGATCGCGATTATGATACCTATCACCAACCCGAAGAACGCAATGGTTTTGTCTTTTTTGATCCCGATAATAATGCCCTCGAATCAGCCATGTCCCGGGCATTAGAATTGTGGTACACTCAACCAGAAGAATTCCAAAAATTAGCGATTCAAGGCATGGAATGCGATTACTCTTGGAATCGCCCCGGGGAAGAATACGTTGCCCTGTATGAAATGATTCGCCACAAATAAACTGCATCTTGCCCCTAGCAATTCCCTGGCAGTTGTCAACAGAAATTCGAGGAATAGATTTGTTGAAATTTCCGGGGAATTGCTTTAGTTTTGACCGATTGCTGACTCCTAACCCCACCAAAAAACTTTTTGCCGCAAACCCTACCTAGTAGAGCAGAAATGTTAACTTTGCTTGGTATTCTTGGGTGAGGGGATGACTAACTCCTAAAATCTGAAATATGGCTAACATGGCTTTTCTTGCCCCATCCTGACGATATTTTCTACTTTCTCCCACCAGGCTGATCAGTTTATCTAAAGCGGCGGCATAATCTTCTTTTAATGCGGAATTAATCCCAGTAAAAAATATCGCATCGAGGGGATTATTTTCTGGTTTTAACTGTTGAAATTCTAGGAGAGTTTTCCAACCTTTGATCAGGGGATTTTCTTCTTTAATAGCACTGATTAATCGGTAAGCATCAGACCATTTTTCTAGACGCATGAGAAATTTTACCGCCATAATAACTAATCGTGGTTCGTTGGGATATTTAGGAAAAAGACGATCAAATAATTGTTTAGCTGCGGGCAAATTATCGAGGGCAATCGCTTCTTGTATTTCTGCTAATCCTGTTTCTAATTCCGATTTTAAATCGAGACGGGAAAATAAGTCTCTAATTTGTTCTTCTGGCAAAGCACCAACAAAACAGGGTAACACTTCTCCCTTGCTGACAATTCGCACATCGGGAACTCCTTCCACATCGTATTGTTCGGCTAATTCGGGATTTTTATCTATATCTATTTTGGCAAGGATAAAATTATATTCACTTGCTAGTTTTTCTAGCATCGGTTTTACCAATTTACAGGGTCCACACCAGAGAGCATAAAAGTCTAAAATCACTGTATTTAGATAGGACTTCTCGATCACTTCACTGTCAAAATTTGTCCCATCTACCTCAATAGAATATCCCATCTATTTCTCCTCTAATAACTTATTTTCAGCTAGTTTTGTCTCACTTATCTCTTTTATCCAAAGGGCTAATCCTCCCCCTCGTCCCCGGGCTGCCATCATTGTTTCTGTGATCAGAAAATAGGCAAAAAATGCCTGTTTTTTGATACTTTCCTGATAAAAATTCGCTTCACTTACCTGGCCATTTCTAATAAAACCTGAATAGAGAGAGCGATTAAATAGGGTTAGGTTGAGCCGGGTAAAATCAAAGGCAAGAAGACGGGTTTTAGGAAAAAACTTAACTGGACCGCTTACGGATAGTTTTACTGCCCCTAAAACTATCTGATTGCTGACGCTTCCAGAGATAAATTCTCCCGGTTCTAAACTCTCATTTCTTTGGTAAGAGATGGTAATTTTTAACCAGGACGGTAGATAGCGACCCTTACCCAAAACAATTCCCGCTCTCTTTTTAGCTTTTTGAGTTCCCGTGATAAAGTATAATCGCCAAGTACCGACTAAAGCCGCAAAAGTAAGATTTTCTTTAGTTTTTTTAGTGTTTTTTTCTTTTGTTAAGAGAAATTCTAGCAATTGAGATACAGGGGGGCGATTATTGTCCTCAAGTATTAGGGGTGAGTCGAGATTTCTAACCATGATTTCAGACAGTGCCAAGATATTTTAGCTGAAGCTACCGAACTCGAAAAAGCGAGCGATAAACCGGTTGACCCTTATTATAAGTGGACTTTTCCCTCTCCGTCGGTACGGGGAAAATATTTTCCGCTAACCAGGGGGTTTGATGTTGCCGAACAAAATTGGGATGTGCTTGAAATCTCTCGGTCATTTCCAGGGCGATCGATTCCACATCCGACTGTAAAAAAACCCAGCCCCCAGCTACCATATACTTAGCCAAAGCTATGACTAATTCTGGCTGCACAACCCGACGCTTGCTGTGACGCTGTTTAAACCAAGGATCGGGAAATTGAATCGACACCCAAAATAACTTATCTGCGGGCAAAGATTGCAGTAAAATTTCTGGGGCAACATTCATATTGCCAAAAACAAAAGCGAGATTACTTAATCCTAACCTTTCCCGTTCCTGATTCGCTTCAATTACCAAAGGTTGACGAATTTCAATCCCCAAAAAATTAATTTCTGGCTCTACTTGGGCCATTTGTAACAAAAATTTACCCCGCGCACAACCAATGTCAAGATGGAGAGGTTGCGTCATATCCTGATAAACTTGATTCCAATCGGGGGGAGCGATCGGATGGCGATATTTATGACTTAAGGGATTGACGTGCTGACGAACGCGAACTTTAGCCAAAGATATTTTCTCCTCATTTCTCCTCGATCGATCTAGTTTACCGATATTTAGCCCAATTCAATGCGATGAATTTCCGTTTCGCCATTCTCAGCGATCCTCATATCGCTTTACCCACAACCATTTTGAACCATTCTAATCGCTTTCATCTGGTGGAAGTGAGTATTCCAGCTTTAAAAATTGTTTTAGACCATCTCATCACCCTTAACCTCGATTTTCTGCTGATTGCTGGCGATTTAACCCAAGATGGTGAACCAGAAAATCATCGTTGGTTAGCCGATTGTTTAGCCACTTTACCCTTCCCCGTCTATGTGGTGCCGGGTAATCATGATGTTTTGAGTTTAACCGCGACGGAAAACCAGATCGGTTTAGCAGATTTTCCCTTTTATTATCAACAATTTGGTTACAGCAATCCCGAACAAATATACTACCAAAAAGAAATTTTACCTGGAGTGCAATTAATCGGTCTTAATTCTAATCAATTCGATGATCAAGGTAAACAAATTGGCAGTTTAGATGCAGAACAATTGCATTGGTTAAAACAGATTTTACCCGCGCTAAAAAACGATCTAGTGATGGTGATGATCCATCATAACGTTATCGAGCATTTACCCGGACAAAGCAATCATGAATTAGGTAAACGCTATATGTTGGCTAATGCGGTAGAACTGCTCGATATACTACAGGAAAACGGCGTAAAATTGTTGATTACTGGCCATCTCCACGTGCAGGATCTGGCTTTTACTAGAGGTATCTATGAAATTACCACCGGTTCCCTCGTCAGTTATCCCCATCCCTACCGGGTGCTAGAATATTGCGAAAACACGGTTGAATTAGCCATAGAATCCTTTCATCTGCAAAATATACCCGGATGGGAGAATTTACCCGCTATTTCTCGGCAATGGTTAGGCGATCGCTCTTATCCTTTTATGATGCGTTTATTAACCTGCCATCCCCTCAATCTTCCCGTGAGTCTAGCGGAGGAATTAGCGCCAAAATTACGCAATTTTTGGGCAGATGTGGCTAAAGGTGACACAATCTTCGATTTTAGCGATTTTCCGCCCCTAGCACGCCGTTATTTTTACGCTTTCAGTGCCATCGATCCCCTCGGTAATCCTCATTTTATCGACAATCAAGCCGTAATTAGGGTTTGCTGAAAAAGCTTTTCCTAGGGGCAGGGTGTGGGGTGTGGGGTGTGGGGTGTGGGGTTTTACCGATTTTCAGGTGGTCAATTACCTAATTTTCAGGGAAAAAGTCCAGGGATTTTCCCCCCAATCACTCCAAAGGTCGGCACTTTTTGAGGGAAAACAAGTCGAAAAGTCTTATCCAACAATGTTTTTATATTTATTCAGCAAACCTTTATTATTCGCCAATTCAAAAATCAAACGCACCACTCCTTAAGAGTTGACAGAGAAAGGCTGATCAGCTATTCAGTTATCAGTGATCAGTTATCAGTTATCAGTGAACAGGGATATCGGGAGAAAAAAGCTGATGGCTGACTCCCCAAAAGGAAAACTTTCTACTTCACCATTAAGATAACTGCTATATAGGGTTTGCTGAATAATGGTAAAACCCTTTTAAAATAAGGCTTTTGACCTGTTAAAATCCGATGTTCATGCTGCGAAAATCCGATTGGGACTCTCAAAAACCTTGCATTATCCCTCTCATAGTACATAAATTGGTACAAAAAAAGAGGGCAACAAAGCCTGAAACGACCAGCTACTGACTCCTGACTCCTGACTCCTGACTCCTAACCCCACCAACAAACTTTTTCAGCAAACCCTATATAATTATTTCTAACTCTTACCCCCAGGATATTTATGAAGCGAGGAATTTACATTACCGCTAATGATCGAGTTATCGAGCAGGCGATCGCATTAATGAATAGTATTCGTTTGTACGATCCCGATTCTCCCGTCATCTTGATTCCCTACGACAATAATTATCAAAAAATTGCCGATTTATTAGCAGAAAAATATGGCGTTATTCTCTATCCCGATCTGCAATTGGTGGAAGAATTGGCACAGAAAATCTATGATATTTTTGGAGAAAAATTCTTTGCTCGTCCCAATCAATTTCGCAAGCAGGTGTGTTGGTTTGGAGAATTAGATCAATTTCTTTATATCGATACGGATATCGTAGTTTTTGAAAAAATAATAGATAATCTAAATTTCCTCGATACCTACGATTTTCTCTGCTGTGATTACCAACACAAAAAAGGGATTACTGATGTTTTTAATCCGATTGTTTTAGAACAAGGAATCTTCACAGAAAATGATCTAACTGGGATGTTTAACGGTGGTTTTTGGGCTAGTAAAAAGAATTTGTTCTCAGAACAGGAATTATATAGCGCTTTTCAAGAATGTGCCGCTCATCCAGAATATTTTGATTTTTCTCAAAAAACCTCCGATCAACCGATTATTAATTATACCATTCTCAAACGAGTTCCCAATCGATTTAATATTGTCCGCGCTCCGGGTTGTCAAGCGGGAAATTGGGGGGGGAGTCCTCATTTTCAACGTCAGGGGAATATCTTAATCGATCCGAGATTAAATCAGCCCTTAAAATATTTACATTGGGCAGGAATTCGCATCGAACCGGGATGTCCCTACTGGGATATCTGGAAATATTATCGTTATCTAGATGATCCTAATCCCCCCGCAGATCCGCCAGCAAGCAAACCCAAAAATCCTTTGCAGAGATTATTAGATAAAATCAAATTATAGGTTTGATTTTTCCTCTCGCACCATTAAGATAACTGCGGCAATTTAACTCCAATCCTGTTGCTCCTCAGTTTGGCGAATTTGATACACTTGTCCGTGACTGTGCAGTGGTCGAGTTTTTGCCCATAAACTAGCTTCATCTAACTGCCATTTTTCTAGGATTAAATCTAAATCTCTTTGGATTTCTCTTGCTCCCGGAAAGTTTTGATAACGTATGCGTAAACGAGCGCATTCAGCTAAGTTTAAATCATTGGGTTCTGATTGCAGCAGCTGATCAACAATCGGGCGATCTAGTCTTTCCTGTGGATGTTGTTGTTCTTGATTTTTACTAGCCATAATTAGGGTTTGCGGCACAAAGTTTTTCCTGGGGGCAGGGTGTGGGGTGTAGGGTGTAGGGTGTAGAGTTTTACCCATTTTCAGGGAGTCAATTACCTAATACCAAATCCGTTGAGTATAGGCTACATATCAGGAGAGGCACTCATGCAAAAGGCAAAACGGAGAATAAATAATCAGTTTTTAATAACTGGATTTAGTATAATTTTCAGGGAAAAAGTCCCTGAATTTTCCCCCCGATCACTCCAATGGCCGGTACTTTTGGATTTCAAAAAGGTCTAAAAGTCTTATCGAACAATGTTTTTAGATTTATTTAGCAAACCATAATTAATCGAACCAACCGATTTCGGAATCCGTTAACTCTGTGGGGGTAGGATTGGGGGCAATATAACGGGCTAAAGTTGCCATTTCAAAGTTATAAAGACTGGGTTTCTTCGGCGCAGGTTTGCTAATTGGTGAGGGTTCAGGGGTGGGGGGGGGACTATTTTCTAGGGTTTTAATTTGATTATATAATTTTTCAATTAACTGTTTTTTCTCGGTTAATTCCGTCTGGGATTGACTTAATTGACTCGATAATTTTTCAATTAACTGTTTTTTCTCAGTCAGTTCTGTTTCTGTCTTACTTAATTGACTCGATAGTTTTTCAATTAACTGTTTTTTCTCGGTTAATTCCGTCTGGGATTGACTTAATTGACTCGATAATTGTGCCACCAAAGTAGTTTTTTCCAAGAGGACAGATTCTAACTGCTCGGTCTGTTGTTGTAACTGCTGTAACCTGACAGAGAGTTCCAGATGTTCTTGAAGTTCTTTTTCCAGAGAAATCACCTTTTCTTGGAGAGTTTGCTGATTTTTCTCGGTTTTTTCTAACTCTGTTGTCAAGTCGTTAATTTTTGCCTGTAGGGTGGCGTTTGTTTCCTTAGAACGTTTGGGAGAAGGAGAGGTTTGGGATTCTACCTCTTTATTAGCTTCTGTACGGATGAGATCGTTTAAATTACCTTTGGTCATAAGCTCTGCAAATAGGATATTACGATAGAGTCGGATACTGTCCAGAAATCTGTTGGTTTAGGCAATCGATCATTATTCGCCCGATATACAAGCTTGATTACGCTGGGGAATTGTTCCATAGGTTTTATTGTATAGCTTGAGGTCGATCGATCCCTGTCCATTTAAGGAATGAGAAAAAATACCTAAATCTCAGTTTCGCCAGTAAGATTCTAAATTTTTCTGTAGTTAATGATACGGAATACTAAATTTGTGTCAGACTAAGGGTAGAAGTTGATCGCACCTGTGGCAAGGATAAATTTATGAATATTCAAGAAAAAGCACGTCTCAATCTAACCCAAGAACGACAAGCAGAAGGAATGCTCGAAGAAAATGTCTTAACTCGTACAGAGGAGCTTTTGGGGGAAGGAGAGGCAGAAACTGCGAAAGCGCGGGTTTTATTAACCGAAAATCGTCAAGAAGACGAAAAACTCCAAGATAAAATTTTAGAACGTTCGATCGAAGCTATGCAATAGCCTTTCGGTGAAGATTGGGAATATCCACACAAGTATAGATAAATGTCTGTAGAGACGTGGTTTTCCCCGTCTCTATTTCAATTCCCGATAACTAATCACTGTTAAACTAATCACTGTTCACACTCTGGACAGTGAAAAAATGCAGATCCGAAGAAAACACCCCAATCCTGCCGTTAAAGTTGAGAGTTTGAGTTATGTGGTGAAAGTGCCAGAGGCACAACCGCAAAATATTTTAGAAGAAATCGTTTGGCATAAGGAGATCGAAGTCGATAAATTGCGTGAAAAGTTGCCTTTATTGGAATTACGCAAAAAAATAGCTAATACTGCGCCACCTTGCGACTTTTTAGCCGCCTTAAAACAGGGTAAAACCCAACCCGCTTTGATTGCCGAAGTCAAAAAAGCTTCCCCGAGCAAGGGAGTTATCCGCGAAGATTTTGATCCTGTAGCGATTGCGCGTACCTATGAACAGGGAGGAGCCACTTGTTTATCGGTTTTAACCGATAGTAAGTTTTTTCAAGGTAGTTACGAAAATCTTAGCCTCGTCCGGCAAGCGGTATCTTTACCCCTATTATGCAAAGAATTTATCCTTTATCCCTATCAAATCTACTACGCTCGCTCTAAAGGAGCCGATGCTGTCCTTTTGATTGCCGCTATTTTAAGCGATCAAGACCTAGCATATTTTGTCAAAATTGTCAAGGGTTTAGGGATGACAGCTTTGGTAGAGGTGCATAGTCTGGCCGAATTCGATCGAGTGTTAGCCATTGAGGGAATCGAACTAATCGGCATCAATAACCGCAATTTAGAGACATTTAAAGTCGATTTAGACAATACTCGCCAATTACTAGAAGCCAGGGGCGAAAAGGTGCGAGAAAAAGGTATTCTGATCGTCAGCGAATCGGGATTACACACAGCAGCAGCTCTGGCGAAAGTGAAGCAAGCGGGAGCAAATGCGGTTCTAATTGGCGAATCTTTGGTAAAACTGCCCGATGCTGCCGTCGGTATCCAGAAACTCTTTGAAAATCGGGAATAGGAGTTAGGAAGTGGGGAAGTGGGGAAGTGGGGAAGCTGTCTCATCACCCTATCACCCCAAAACCCCATCACCCCAAAACCCTATCACCCTATCTCCTGAATACTGACTCCTGACAAGGCTATCTGCCGGGATATAATCAGAGTTTGCCGAATCTTAAATCATCCCCTCAGAATTGATGCGATCGAGATTTGGTTTTTTATCTTTTTGAATATAGCCCAACGAGAGAGGACGAACCATGGAAAATAAAAATATGTTGATGATTCCCGGCCCGACACCAGTGCCGGAAGCGGTATTATTGGCTATGGCTAAAGCACCTATAGGTCATCGGACGGGTGCTTTTAGCAAGGTAATCGCCGAATTAACCGAAAATCTCAAATGGTTGCATCAAACCAGTGGCGATGTCTTAATGCTAACTGCTTCGGGAACCGGTGCCATGGAAGCGGGAATTATTAATTTTCTCAGCCCCGGCGATCGAGTTTTGGTGGGAGATAATGGTAAATTTGGGGAACGTTGGGCGAAAGTGGCGAAAGCATACGGCTTAAATGTGGATGTCATTAAGGCAGAATGGGGTAAACCCCTAGATCCAGAGGCATTTACCGCTAAACTGACCGAAGACAAGGAAAAAGCCATCAAAGCGGTAATTATCACCCATTCGGAAACTTCCACCGGGGTTCTCAATGACTTGGAAAGCATTAACAAAGCGGTAAAAGACCACGGGGAAGCTTTAATTATCGTCGATGCTGTCACCAGTTTAGGAGCTTATCATATTCCCATCGATGAATGGGGTTTAGATGTGGTCGGTTCTGGTTCCCAGAAAGGTTATATGATTCCTCCCGGTTTAGGTTTTGTTTCCGTAAGTCAAAAAGCTTGGAAAGCCTACGAAACCGCCAAACTGCCGCGTTTTTATCTAGATTTGGGCAAATACAAAAAAGCCACCGATGAGGATAGTTCCCCCTTTACCCCTCCAGTTAACCTGATGTACGGTTTACAAGCTTCTCTGCAAATGATGAGAAGGGAGGGATTAGCGGCAATTTTCGCCCGTCACCAACGCTTAACGAAGATGACGCGGGCCGGTATGCGCGCCCTGGATTTGCCCCTCTACGCGGCGGATTCTTGGGCTTCCACGGCGATTACTGCGGTGGCCCCCACTCTGGTGGATGCGGAAAAAATTCGCTCGACTCTCAATAAAAAGTTCGACATCGCTGTGGCTGGTGGTCAGGATCACCTCAAGGGTAAAATCTTCCGTATCGGTCATTTAGGTTTTGCTAGTGAGAGGGATATCCTCACGGTTATCGCTGCCATTGAAGCGACTTTAATCGAGTTAGGTGTCGAAGGTGTCACCCCGGGCGCCGGTGTGGCTGCGGCTGCCTCGGTGATGGTGCAGGGTTAATCTTGGGTTGGCTTTTCCCCTTCTCCCCAAAGAGGGGGATTTTTGCCGGAAGATATAGTTTATTATCTAATACCCCGTGTGCAACTATATTTTTGGTCTTGATTTACAAGGCTTTCAATCCTTGGCTCTTCTAGGTTCTGTGTGAGCATGGTATAACAGTAACACAGAACAGGAGGTGGGTTATGTGGATAAATTTTGATCAACTCCTCGATTTACCAAATGTAACAGTGGTCAATTATCAAAAAATTGCTCAGACAATTTTCCTAAAGCTCGCTCTTTTAAATGAAACAATTGAATGTCCGAA